>DASQGG010000050.1 GCA_035632695.1 Thermoplasmata archaeon | reverse complement strand
CCGAAGATCACGAGGTATATCCCGACGATCAGAAGAAGGACTGCGATCAACGGGTCCGTGAGGAAGCTCAGCAGCTGGACCCGGAGCGAGGGGGAGAACGCGACGATCGCGGCGCCCGCGGTGTGGAGCACAATGTCCTTGACCACGGTGCCGTTCTCCTGCACGAGGACGCGCTGGCCGTTCACCTGGTTCAAAAGGTCGGGCACGGTCCCTGCCGTATAGTTGATCGCTCCTTGGCTGAGGGCCGAGGCCGCGTCCAGGTTCAGGTTCTGCTCCACGAACAGGCGGGCGAGGGACTCGTTGCGATCGTGGATCTTCATCCCGTTATCCAGTTGCGCGACGACGTAGTTGATGATCTTCGGATCTGTCACAGGCGTGGAGCCGGTGATCCCGAGTTCCACGGGCTGCACCGAGCCGATGGAGGTCCCCGGCGCCATCGCGGCGACGTCCGTCCATTCGAGTATGATTGTGCCTGCGCTCGCGGCACTGCCGCCCGGCGGACCGACCCAGCCGATCACGGGCAGGTTCGTCGCCTGGACCATCATCTCGTCGATCTGCAACGTGCTCGCGAGGTCTCCTCCCGGCGTATCGAGCCGCAGAACGAGGGCCGCGAAGCCCCCCGCTGTGGCCTGGCCGATTGCGTCCGTCATGTATTCGACTGTGTTGCTGTCGATCGGCCCGGCGATCTCCGCGTACAGCACCTGGGACCCCTGGGCCCGGGCCCGGAGCGGCGCGAGCACGGCGACGCCGAGCAAGAGGAGGACCGTCACCAGGAGGAACCGCTCCCGGCGGGTCGGGTTGCGGATCAACTCTGCTGCGCTCCCATCTTCTTCTGCATGGCTGCGCTGATCGCCGCGATGTCGGCCACGGGGCTCGTCACGCTCGTCGGCGTCACGATGACCATGTTCTTCTCGCGCGCGATCTCCGTGAACGTCTGCAGTTCCCGGAGACGCATCGCGGCGGGGGCGGTCTCGTACAGCTTCGCGGCCTCCGTCATCTTCGCGCTCGCCTCAAACTCGCCCTCCGCGATGATGACCCGAGACCGGCGCTCGCGCTCGGCTTCGGCCTGCTTCGCAATCGCCCGCACCATGGTGTCCGGCAAGGCGACATCCCGCAGGGTAACCGATGAGACCTTGATGCCCCACGGTTCGGTCGCCGTGTCGAGCAGAATCTGAATGCGTCTGCTGAGTTCCTCACGCTGCGAGAGGAGCGGGTCGAGCTCGACCTGGCCGAGGACATCCCGCAGCATGGTCTGACTGAGGAGGTCGGTCGCCTGAATGTAGTTCTGTACTTCCGTGATCGCCTTCACGGGGTCGTAGACCTTGTAGTACACCACGGCGTCGACATCGACGGACACGTTGTCGCGGGTGACGATGTGCTGGCGGGGGACCTGCGCGGTCACAACGCGGAGGTCCACGAGGAGACGCTTGTCGACGATCGGGATAATCCACGTGACGCCGGGTCCCTTGGGCTTCGGGAGGAGGCGACCCCAGCGGAAGACCACGAGACGCTCGTACTCGCGGACGATCTTGATCGCCGCCGAGAAGAAGATCAGGATGATGATCGCCGCAAGCACCGATGCCAGGATGAGGATCGTGTCGTCCGCCATACCACTCCGCTCCCGCGGGTCCAAGTGGTTTCACCCGGATATAGGTTGTCCGGGAGCGCCCCCATCCCGCCGAGGCGGAACGCAGGAAAATCGACGGTCCACCGGACCCCTTAGGCCTCTGGCGGGCTCCGTGAACCCTGTTTGGAATGAACCATGAGTGGGTCAGCACCGCGGGGGCGGCGCCGAGTCTCAGAATCGGGCGAACATCGCGGCCATGTGCTTCGCGCCGCCGACGAAGTCGGCAAGGCGGATGTTCTCGTTGGGCGCGTGGTAGTTGGAGCCGTCGTACGACACGCCAGGACCTGAAATCGACGGCACTCCGACGATCTCGTTGAAGAAGCCATTTGCGGAGGCACCGGCCGACCAGGGCCAGATGTCCGGCTCCCGCCCGTAAGCGTCGACAGAGCCCTTCCTGCACGCCTTGACCACGCGGGCGTTCATCGAGATCGCGCTCGGGTCGATGTGGTCCTTGTACACGACCTGGATGTCCCCGAAGCCCTTCGCCTTCAGGTGGTCCTGGAGCTTCACGAGCTGCTTGTCCGACTTCATGTTCGGCAGGATGCGGAAGTCGACCTTGGCCTTGGCCATCGCGGGGTTCACGGTCTTCGTGCCTTCGCCCGTGTATCCGCTCTCGAAGCCGCAGATCGTGCAGGTGGGCCAGTACACGAGACGTCGCAGGAGCTCGTAGTCGTTGTCACCCCCGAGGAGCTGGTCGGTGCCCCAGAACTCCTTGAGCGCCTGGGCCTTGAAGCCGCTCGCCTTCAGGTACCGGATCTCGCGGGGTGTGGGCTTGCGAGCGTCCTCGAGCCATCCCGGGATCGTCACGCGGCCGCGCTGGTCCCGGAGCGTGTTCAGGGCATGGATGAGGCGCCACGCGGGGTTCGGTGCGATCGGAGCGTACATGGAGTGCTGGTCCACCTTCGCGGTGCGCGAGATGAGCTCAACGTAGAGTGTGCCCTTGCAGCCGAGCTCAACCTTCGGCGTCCCGTCGGGCAGGTGGTCCCCGCCCTCGATTGTGGCCCCGTCCGCTTGCAGCATCTCCTTGTTTGCCTCGGCGAAGCCGCGGAAGTGCGGGCTCCCGACTTCCTCCTCCCCTTCGACGACGAACTTCAGGTTGATCGGCGGCGCGCCCTCCACCGCCTTCCAGGCCTGGACCGCGAGCACCTGGGCCATCAAGTTGCCCTTCGTGTCCCCGCAGCCGCGGGCCCAGAACTTCCCGTCTTCGACGACGGGGTCGAACGGGTCCCGCTTCCACTCGTTCAGCGGGTCCGTGGGCTGGACATCGTAGTGCTCGTACATCAGGAGGGTGGGCTTGTGCTCGTCCACGATCATCCGGCCGAAGACGACGTTCGGACCGCCCTCCGTGGGATACTGGCGGGCCTCGAACCCGTTCTCCGACAGGAGGTCCTGGACAAAGGCCGCGGTCTCGGGCTGCGCCTTCTTGTGCGCCGAAATGGTCGGGAAGCGACAGTACTCCTTCAGCGTCTCGAGGGCCTTGCCCGAATCCTGCTCGATTCGGTCGAGGACGGCGGTCAGGGACATGGAAAAACCACCGCGACGTGGGAAGTCGTCATGCCATAAGAACCCGACGCGGGCCGCCTGCGGTACGCCCGCGGGGACATCGCTTAAGAGGTTTTGCGGCCATCTCCGCGGCCTTGGCCGCCGCTCCCGTGCCGAACCCCGCGACTCCGCAGGCGGATGCGCTCGACGGGGAGCCGGCCGAGACCGCCGCGATCCGCGCCCCATGGGGCCAGCTCGTGATCATGTTCGGGTATGCGCTGGTGAACTGGTCCATCGGCAACGGGCTCCTGCCCCTCCTGCCTAAGATTGCGGCCCGACTCGGGGCGGATCCGGTGACCGTGGGAATCTACCTCGCCGCATCGTACGTCGCCTTGGCGTTGGGCACGGTGGCCGCGGGTTTCCTCGCGGACCGTGCGGGAAACCGGAGGTCGTTCATGATTGCCGCGATGCTCATCGCCGCGCCGCTGATTGCCCTGACCTCCTGGGCGACCGAGGTGTGGGAACTCGCGGTGCTGACCGCGTCCGTGTGGTGCCTGGCCGGGATGGCGCTCACCCTCGTGACCATCCGGGCCGGGGCGTCCGCCGCCCCGGGAGAACGCGGACGCATCCTTGGGTTCCTGGCCCTGGCGGCGCCCCTCGGCTCCGTCGTCGGGGGCCTGGGAGTCGGGGCGCTAGCGGACACCGTCGGCTACCCCACCATGTGGATCCTCCTAGGCATCGTGGTCCTTGCGTGTCCCCTGCTCGCCGCCGGGCTCCACGAGAGGCCTGACTCCGGGAGGGCGACGCGCGCCCCCCGCCCCGCGGTCTCCATGCGTTGGACCGTGCCGTTCTTCCTGTTGATTGTGTGCGGCGTGTTCGCTGCGTTCGGATCCTTTGTGGGCGGCCTCGGCCGCACCCTCGCGATGGAGGCTGCGTACAGCGACACGGCGATCACGAGCACGGTGGCTGTCAGCGGCGTCGTGGCGTTGCCCTTCACGATTCTCCTAGGGTGGATGTCGGACCGCGTCGGGCGGCTCCCGTTCATCGCGGCGTGCTATGCGCTGGGGGCCCTCGGCCTCCTGGTATATGCCGCCGCCGCAAGCCTCGCGATGTTCTGGATTGCCGCCTCGCTCGTGGGCTTCGTCTCCTACGTCTCGACGGGCGTGGGATCGGCGCTTGTGGTCGACCTCGTGGATCGACCCTCCCTCGGCCGGGGCCTCGCCTACTTTGGGGCGACGGGCTGGGTCGGCGCGATTCTCGGGTTCGGACTGGGGGGTGTGGGCTTCGCGACGCTAGGCCTCGCGGACGCGTTCCTCGTGGCTGCCGTCGTGACGGCGGTGGCAGTGCTCGTCGTCGGGGCCATCGGCGTCACGAGGAGACGGCTTGCGAGTGACCGGACCCCGGTTCGAGCGGATCGGCCCGAAGTTCGAAAGGAATAAAACGAGGGAGCGGCTACGCGCCCGAGCCAAGGTGAGCACCATGGAGGTCCTCAAGGGCGTGCATCTCATCGACAGCTACGCGAACACGTACGTGCTCGTCGATGACCGACTCGTCCTGATCGACACGAGCTCGGAACCCGATGCGAAGGCGATCCTGACCTACCTGGGCAAGGCGAAGATCCAACTCAAGGACATCGCCACGATCTTCATCACCCATGTGCACCCGGACCACGTGAGCGGATTAGCCCGAATCAAGCGTGACGCGACCGGCGCGAAGGTCGCCGCCTCCCGGATCGAGGCGGACTTCATCTCCAAGAAGCGGACCTACGACGGGCCGCCGGGCGCCCAGCACCAGAAGCACCCGGGAACGCCCGTGGACGTGGCGGTCGAGGACGGCCAGACCCACGACGGCCTCCGCATCATCTACACCCCCGGACACACGCGCGGCAGCATCTCGCTGCTCGACGAATCGCGTTCCCTCCTCATCGCGGGGGACGCCGCGAACAACGAGAACGGCTTGGGTCCCATGGACGACCGGTACAACATCGATCCCCGCCAGCACCGGGAGTCGATCAAGCGGCTGGCCACGTTCCGGTTCGAGCATGCGGTCTTCGGCCACGGCAAGCCGATCACAGGCGGTGCGTCGGCCCAGTTTGCGGCGCTCGCCAAGCGCCTCTGAGCGGAACGGCTAGCCCGGTCGTCGAGTCTGCAGCCATCGTGCCACGACGTCCTCGTGGGAGCGCCCGTACACGGACGGCGGCAGCGCCGCGGGATCCTGCCAGGATAGTTCCGCATACCACGGCGGCGCCTTCGCCTCCCACGATTCGGGCGGCCTGGCATCGAAGAAGAACCAGAGGTCGTAGTGCAGCTTGCCGCCGGCGAACGCCGCGGGATACGTGTCGGATTCCACGCGGGGTTCCTCATACACGAGGCCCTTGGCTTGGAGGACTTCCTCCCCGATCCGGCGAGCCGCCGCGCGCGGCTCCTCGCCGAACTTGAGGTGGGTGCCCGGGACGGTCCAGCCCATGCCGAACCGCTGGCGGCGCCCGGCATCGAGTCCGGCAAGCTCGTCCCACATGGGATGGTCCGCGTACTTGCCGAGGAGGATCGTGGAACCGCGCCGCACGAACAGGAACGCGTTCACGCACATCCCGCCCTCCGGGGCGTGCCAGAACCCCAGGGGCGAGGACTGGTCGCGGATCCAGAGAAACGGTCCGTCGCCTGGCATGGGGAGCCCCATGGCGCCTCCGCTCAAGAACTCGCGCCTACGTTTGCCGCGCTCCGCGCCCGCCCATGAACCGGATCATGATCCAGTCCAACGCGCCCCGAGGGATCACGGAGACCGCACCCGCCTCCAGGGTTTCCCGCACGCGAACGCGGTACCGCGAGCGGGGGTGACGGGCCCGGGCCGTGCGGAGAATGACGCGGGCGACCCGTTCGGGGGACGCGGCTCCCCGCTCCGCCGCGGGGTGCCGCAGGCGTTCGTACGCGGCACGGAACACGCTGGGAGACTCGAGGACGGCTCGGCTCTCGTCCCTCGCCAGGCGATTGAAGTTGGTCGCGACGGGGCCGGGCTCGACGAGGATCACGCGGATGCCGGCGGGCTTGACCTCCGCGCGCAACGCGTCGCTGAACGCTTCCAGCGCGAACTTCGAAGCGCAGTACGCGCCCGTCAAGGGGACGCTCACCTTCCCGGCGAGGGAACTCACGTTCACGATCCTCCCCGATCCCTGGGCGCGCATCTTCGGCAGGACCTCGCGGCAGAGCTGGATGGCGCCGAACACATTGACCTCGAACTGATGGCGGAGTGCGGCCCGCGGCAGATCCTCGACGGCTCCCAGCTTCGCGTACCCCGCGTTGTTCACGAGGAGGTCGATGCGGCCTGCGCGTTGGGTCACGGTCCGCGCGACTTGGGAGACGCCGGCCTCGTCGGCGAGGTCCAACCGGAGGATCTCGACGGGGAGCGTGCCGATCCCGGCAGCCAGGGAGCGCTCTCCCGCGTCCGACCGCACGGTCGCGAAGACCCGGTAGCCCGAGCGGGCCAAGAGGAGGGCGGTCGCACGACCGATTCCCGAGGAGGCGCCGGTGACCAGGGCGACCGGCGGCGTGGCGGCGGACACGGAGGAACGACGACGCCCCGGCCGCAAAAGGATTCGCCGTTGTGGCGAATCGAATGTCAACGCCTGACAATCGGGGGCAGAGGTTTAAAAGGGACCGCGCGCCATAACTTCCGCAAAGTCCTCAGCGGGCAGCCCGGAGGCCCTAAGGTTGCAGGTTACCGACGCTCTGCGCTCCCTCCTCCGACTCACGGTCGCGTTAGCCCTCGTCGTCTCCGTCCTCGTTTCTTTCGCGGCTCCCCTGGTCGTGCAGGCCGCCACCGCATCGCCGCCGGTCCGGACGAACATTCCCCTGCACGCGGAGTTCACCCCGAACGACCCCTTGTTCAAGCTGCAATGGGGTCTCAACGCGATCGACGCACCCACCGCATGGAACGTGGGCCTGGGCAGCCACAATATAGTCGTCGCGGTCGTGGACACCGGCGTCTGGTACACGGACACCGATCTGGCCCCGAACATGTGGAACAACACGGACGGGTCCCATGGATGGAACTTCATCCTGAACAACAACGACCCCATGGATTCGGACGCAGCGTCGAACACGTACCACGGGACAGGCGTCGCCGGCGTGATCGGTGCCGTGATCAACAACAACGACTACATCGCAGGCGTGGCCAACACGGGTCTCATGGCCCTGGAGGCGCTAGGCCCGAACGGCGAAGGGACCTCGTACAACACGTCTCTCGCGATTCGGTGGGCGGCGGACCACGGCGCGCGCGTCATCAACCTCTCGCTGGGGACCAACACGACGCTCGTCGGACCGACGGACATCCAGCTCGCGATCGACTACGCCTGGAGCAAGGGCGCCCTGATCGTCGCGGCGGCGGGTAACTCGGGCAGCTCGACCCTCGATTATCCCGCCTCGCTCCCGAACGTGGTGTCCGTCGCCGCGGTGACCCAGAGCCTCGCAAGGGCTCCCTTCTCGAACTACGGGACGGGACTCTCCATGGGCGCTCCGGGCTACCAGATCCTGACCCTCTGCCCGAGCTCCTGCGGAGGCACGCACCTCCTGGACGGGACGTCCCTGGCCGCGCCCTTCGTCAGCGGAGTCGCAGCCCTCGTCCTCGCCGACGACCCGAGCCTCACGAACGTGGAACTCTGGAACGTCCTGAACCGTACCGCCGTCCCTCAGGGAACTGCGGGCTACAACACGGGGTACGGCTGGGGCGTCGTGAACGCCTGGAACGCAATCAACGCCCTGAACAAGCCGTTCATCTCCGTAAACAGCTTCCCCAAGAGCGTCTCGAAAGGCTCCGCGTTCGCAATCGACTGGTCCATCATCGGACCCGCGGGCCTCCCGGTCACGGACACCCACGTGGTCTACGGCCCGGACGCCGGCTCCCTGAACTCCTCGACCCCGATCCAGACGGGCACCACCCGCCAGGCCTACAGCGCCACGGACGTCGTGATGCCCCAGGCCGGGTCCGGCCTCTCGTTCAAGATCGTGGCGGCCGTGAACGGCACCCAGTACGAGTCGCCCGTGCAGACAGTCATCGCCTCGAACCTTCCGAACTTCCTGTTCGTCCTGTACCAGTTCCTCGCGTCGAACCTCCTGTACCTCGCCTTGTTCATCCTCGCGCTGGCGGCCGTCGTCGCATTCGTTCCCCAGCGCCGGGCCCGGGCGCGCCGGACCGCGATGTACCGCCAGCAGACCGTCCTTCCTCCCACGTCCCGGTACTCGGCACCCCCGCCAGGCCCGCCTCCCGGCCCTCCCAGTCCGGTCTACCCGCAGACCGTGCAGAGTCCGGCCGCGGCAAGCCAGCCGCCTCCCGTCGAATTCGTGAGGCCCAGCGCACCCCCGCCCCCCGCACCGGCCCGGCCCGCGCCTCCCGCAGCGATGGCGGCCAAGAAGCGCTGCTCGAATTGCGGGACCCTGGTCAACGCGGACAACATGTTCTGCTTCTATTGCGGCAGCCCCCTCCGGTGAGACGTTTCCCAGAGGGAACGTGATCGGCCGGGGCGAACCCCAAGCAGGTCCAAGACAGGCCCGCCAGCACAGGGTTTAGGCCGACGGAGGCGTAGGTCGCCCACTCGCATGGCGAACCGAGCCAAGCGCGCCGGACCGAAGCCCACCATCGGCCCACGGCCGACCTTGGCGCCGTGCGACGTTTGCGGGGGCCCGACGTACGAGCTGCAGTGCAAGATCATCTGCCACCGCTGCGGGTACACGCGTGACTGCTCGGACCCGTGACTCCCGCCCCGGCGACCGGGACCGCGAGAATCGACGCTTGCCGAGGACTTCGGCAAACGACGTGGTAATTCACGGCAAATAATATAAGGTTCCGAGAAGGTGGACGCCGCTCGCTACGGAAGGATCGATCCGATGGCCATGCCTCTCGCCCAGACCGAGTTCGTGCGACGTGCGCTCCAGCGCCGACCTTCGGACGGCGACGAGGCCTACAGCCGGGACATCCTCCTGCTCGAACGCCTCGCGCGGATGCGGCCCTTGGGCCTCGCGTCGTCCATGACCCTGGCCAATCTCGTCAGCCGGTATCCCCGTGAGGCGGACGCGATCGCGCAGGAACTGGGGCTTCGGGAGTTCGAACCCTTGGAGGACGAGCGGATCCGCATGTTGGACGCGGAGCGGCTGCGCCTTGCGGAGCTGCGGCAGCGCCTGGGTCATGCTCCGGCGGCCGAGTTCGGCAGCTTGTTCGAGTACTAGATCCAGGGTGCCTTCGCTGGCGGCGCGTGACACGCGGCACACAAGCCTAATGTAGGTGAACCGAAATCCGGAGGGACGGCCCTACATGAACCGACCTAACCTGCGCTCCCTTGGCGTTGTGCTGTTCATCATTGTCGGCGCCGTTTCCGCGGCGCTCGGCTGTCCCTTCTTCCGCAACCCGGAGAACTACGCCACCGCGGGCGGCATGGTGGCGTACCTGAAGTACGTCGTTGACGTGCACAAGAGGCACTGACGCCGGCTCACGCGGAGCCCGCACGTTCCAGGAAGCTCCGACAGGCGGAAGCCAGCCCTGCGGGCAGGCGAGGGATGTTCGCCAGGATCTCGGGAGCCTCGGGGTCGTGCACATCCTCGGGCAGGAGTCCTTCTCGCTGGGCGAGTCGCGTGAGCGAAGACCGGCCGCCGTCGGCTTCAGCCCCCAGGGAAGCCAGGGAGCGGCGGAGCCGGAGGGGGATCGCGTCGGACAGGAGAATCCACCGAAGCTCAGAGGCCGCCTCGCGCTCCGGAACCGCGGCCAGATGGAGCCCCCCGTACAGGAGGCGCAGCGTCTCGCCACCGCCTCCCTCTTCGAGGACGGACCGGAGCACGGCGGACCGGATCCTCCGCGGGACGTGGGTCACGAGGGCGCGATCCAGGAACACCGCATAGACCAGGTGCATCACATGGAGCACGCTCAGGCCGCCGCCGGCGGCAAGGGCGGCGGTCAGCGCCAGGAGCCGGCGCGGGGCCCGGGTCTCCACGGCAATGAGCTCGCCCTCCGTGCGGGGGAGGGGGAGGAGGTCGAACACGTGTTCGAGGAGCGCTCGACGAAGGGCTGCAGGCACCCGCCGATCCTGGCCCACGGATTCCGCGAAGGCCCCAAACACACGGGGATCCCGGAGCCGCAGCACGAGGTCTTCCTCGCTGTCCTCGGCGGATCCCGAGAGAAGAGGGACGCGCTCGCGCGCCAGGCCGGCCAAGACGGCGGCCTGGTCGTCCGCGCACGGGAGATCGGAGCGAAACGCTTCGGCGAGCGCGGAGGCCACGGCGGCCCGGAGGCTCCCGCGGAGCCATAGACCTTTCCCGCGGGCGGGACCGCGGTCCGGGGAGGGCCAACGTATTTAATCCGGGACGAATAGGCGATCCCATGGCGTTCCAGAAAGCAATCAAGGAGTCCGAGATCCCCGACGGGAAGGTCGGGAAGGCGAAGGTCGGGAAGAAGGAGTTCGCGATCATCCACGTTGGGCAGGCCTTCTACTGCGTCGACGGGATCTGCACCCATGAGGGCGGCCCCCTCGGGGAGGGCAGCCTCGACGACGGGAAGCTCGTGTGCCCCTGGCACGACGGGCGGTACGACTACAAGACGGGGGAGGCGGACCCGGAAACGGACTGGGTCACGGACGTGAAGTCGTACAAGACGAAGGTCGAAGGCGGTTTTCTCTGGATCGACTTCTAGCCGCGACGCGCGTGCCTGCTGGCTCCTGGGAGGGCAGGGATTCGCTCGCGAGGGTATTTCGGAAGCGTTCAAGAGGGGGCTTCCGCTTTCCCACCTCGGGGAGCCCTTATGGTCTTCGTGCGGGACGTCATGACGAAGGACGTGATCGTCGCGGACCCGGAATGGACCGTCTTCGACGCCGCCAAGAAGATGGCCGCCAAGCGGATCGGCGGACTGGTCGTCGTCCGCGCGGATCGGCCGATCGGTCTGGTCACGGAGCGGGACGTCCTCTGGAAGGTCACCGCGAAGGAGAAGAACCCGAAGAAGGTCCTCGTGCGGGAGATCATGGCGTCGCCCGTCGTCACGGTCGCGCCCCTCTCAACGCTCCGCGCCGCGGCACGGATCATGATCGGGCACAACGTCCGGCGCCTCGTGGTCACCCGCCTCGACCACGTAGAGGGAATCGTCACCGCGCGCGACGTGGTGAGCGGCTTCCTCGAGACGTGGGCCCGGGCTCGGCGGCGGACGATCTCCAAGGGATGACCCGGACGGAGTCAGGGCCTGCCTACCCGGCCTCCCTGCGTTCCCGCACGCCCCGGCGTCGGGTTTAAGTCGTGGACCGACTTGGGCCTTGCGGGGAAGGGCCATGCCCATGGAATTCGGATCGGTCGCAGTCGTCGTCTCCGACGGCAAGAAGTCCGCGCAGTGGTACAAGGAGAAGCTCGGGTTCGAGATCCGGGACAACATGGATCACTGGATCACGGTCGCCCCGAAGGGCTCCAAGCTCGTGATCCATCTGTGCGAGGGCGACGAGCTCGAGCCCGGGAACACGGGGTTCGGGTTCTACGCGAAGGACGTGAAGAAGGAGGAGGATGCCCTCCGCAAGAAGGGCGTCGAGTTCGCTCTGCCCACGACGAAGCAGCCCTGGGGAACCCGGGCGGCGTTCAAGGATCCCGATGGGAACGAGTTCTGGATCCTCGAAGCGTGACGCGGCTCACGCGAACAAGTGCGCGTAGCTGCGCTCCACCGCGGGGTTCTCTCCCTTGAGGATGGCCGCGATCTGGGCGTCCAGCAGCGTGCGGGCGTAGACGGGCAGATCCTCTCGGCCGGGCAGGGACTTCTTCGGGAGCCGCCGGAACGACTTGCTGTAGTCCTCGAGCCAGCCCACGACCTCTTCGCGGTACGCCTTCCTCGTGGGCTTGGACCACCGCATGCACATCCGCGTGTGCGGGATCGCGTAGCACTCCACGAGGTTCCCGATGATCGTCTCCATCTCGCGATAGGTTGCTTCGACCGCGTTCGCTTTGTTCATCACGCTCTCAGGTGCTCCCACCGTGACGTTGTGCGACGGCCAGGACGGGCCGCAGCTTCTCCTGCTGGCTCATGAGCAGATCCAGGATCGCGCGGCTCATGACCGCGCACGCCTCGGCGATCTTGGGGTCGGCGAGGCGGTAGTAGACGAAGTTGCCGTCCTTGCGCGTCTCCACGACGCCCGTCTTCCGCATCACCGCCAGGTGCTGCGAGGTCGTGGCCTGGGCCGTCTCGAGCTCCGCGGCCAGCTGGGACACGGTCCGCTCGGACTTCCCGAGGATTTCGACGATCTGGAGCCGCTTGGGGTTCGCGAGGACGGAGATGACGCGCGCCTTGATCTCGAAGAAGGACTCGTCCGGCGGCTCCATGATGTCGGAGTCACGGCGACGTTGGTACTTGCATCCTTTTGCATATACGCACGTTCCGGTATGTTCAGACCCTTCCACACAAGCTTAACCCTCGGCGGCAGAAGGACGCAACCGGTGGTACACTATGCAAGACCGGCTGTCGCTCGTGGTCTTCAGCGGGACCGTGGACAAGCTGTACCCCGTGGCCATCATGGCATCCGGGGGCGTCGCGTTGGGAAAGCAGGTTGAGATTTTCGTGACCTTCTACGGCCTCGAGGCGTTCCGCACGGGGAACCCGCAGAAGAACATGAAGATGGACGTGAACTACCCGGAGGTCGGGCCCATGATGATGAAGGTCATGATGGCCAAGAAGATGCCCTCCTGGTACGACATGCTCCGCCAGGCCAAGGAGATGGGCGACGTGAAGATCCATGCGTGCGCCACGACCTACGACCTCATGGACATGAAGAAGACCGACCTCGACCCCATCGTCGACGACGTGATCGGCGTGACGGAGTTCCTGAGCAAGGCGTCCGAGGGCGGCATCACGCTCTTCCTGTGAGGAGGCCCCAACCATGGCGGCATCCGCAAGCCAGCGCATGATCCTCGATGCACGCGGATCCTTCTGCCCGGGTCCGCTCATGGAGCTCATTCGCGGGATCAAGCAGGCCAAGGTCGGCGAGGAGCTCGAGGTCTGGTCCTCGGACCAGGGGTCCCGAAAGGACATCCCGTTTTGGATTCAGAAGGCGGGCCACCAACTCCTGGGCGTCGTCGAGGAGCCCGGCTACGCGCGGTTCATCGTGAAGAAGCTCAAGTGACCCGCGGAGGCGTGACGAGCATGAAGAAGGTTGTGATCCTGGGCGGCGGGGTCGGCGGCACGATCGTCGCCAACCTGCTCGCGAAGAAGCTGCTCCCCGACGAAGCCGAGATCACGGTTGTGGACAAGACCGGCAAGCACGTGTACCAACCGGGCTTCGTCTACGTGGCCTTCGAGCACCAGAAACCCAGGAAGCTCGTCCGGGACGAACGAAAGCTGCTCAGGAAGCGGGTGAAGCTCGTCCTCGGCGAGGCCGTGAAGATCGACGCGGAGGGCCGCAAGGTCACCCTCGCCGACGGCGCGGTCCTGGACTACGACCGCCTTGTCGTCGCCCTCGGCGCGCGCCTCACGCCCAACGAACTTCCCGGCTACCAGGAGACCGCCCAGCACTTCTACAGCCTCGAGGGCGCGGCGAAGCTCCACGACGCCCTGGAGAGCTTCCAGGGCGGCAAGGTCGTCGTCACCGTGGCCAGCGTGCCGTACAAGTGCCCGCCCGCACCCTCGGAAGCCGCGTGCCAGCTGGACTACTACTTCACGAAGCGCGGCATCCGAGACAAGGTGGACATCCACTTCCTCTCCCCGCTGTCCCGCGTGTTCCCTCTAGAGCCCGTGAACCCGGTCGTCGAACAGGTGTTCGCGAAGCACCACATCCGCTCCACGATTTTCTTCAACACGGAGTCCATCGACACGGAGAAGAAGACGGTCAACTCGATCGAGGGGGAGTCGATCCCCTTCGACCTCCTCATCATGGTCCCGCCCCACCGTGGGGCCAAGGTCGTCGAGGACAGCGGCCTCGGGGACCGCGGAGGTTGGCTCCCGACGGACAAGTTCACCCTCCGGACGAAGGCCCACTCCGACATCTTCGCCCTCGGGGACTGCACGGACGTCCCCGTGTCCAAGAGCGGTGCCGCGGCGCACTTCCAGGCCAAGGTCATCGCGCAGTCCATCGTGGCGGACCTCCGCGGCGAGCCCGCGACCGCGAAGTACGACGGGCACGTGATGTGCTACTGCGACGCGGGATACCACAAGGGGATCAGCATGTCCTTCGACTACGAGCACCCACCCGTGCCGCCGCCCCTGGGCCTCAAAGACTGGATGGGCAAGCGCTTCCTGAACCGGGCGTACTGGCTGCTCGTGCCCGCGGGACGCGTCTGAATCGTCGCCGCCCGGTGCGAAAAGGAATGTTCTTCCCGCCTCGCGGGTTCCCGGCCCACGGATGCGGCTCAAGGCGGATGCGGTCATCGTCGGAGGCGGCGTCATCGGGACGAGCGTCGCGTTCCACCTGGCCAAGCTCGGCATGCGGGACACCGTCCTGCTCGAGCAAGCTCACCTCGCTGCGGGTTCGACGGGACGTAGCGTGGGGATCATCGAGACGAACTATGCGCTCGAGGTCGACGTGGCCCTGGCAAAGGCGGGCTACGACGAGTTCAGCCGATTCGCCGACGTGACGGGAGGCACGGCGGATTTCCATCGCCGCGCATACCTCGAGACCGTGGCGAATCCGGCGCAGGAAGGTCATCTGGAGCGTGCGGCCGAGGTCGGCCGCGCGCACGGCGTTCGCGTGAGGCTCGTGGGCCCCGACGAGATCCGTGCGGTGTTCCCCGAGCTGTGCGTGGACGATGTCAGCCGCGGCCTGCTCTCCGAGGACGCAGGGTTCTGCGACCCGCACGGCGTCGCGAGCAGCTACGCTGCGGCGGCCCAGCGCCTTGGGGTCGAGGTCGCCACCAAGACGGCTGCGGAACGCCTGCTGGTCGACCACCGTCAAGTCCGCGGCGTGCAGACATCCGGTGGCGACATCACCGCCCCCGTGGTCGTCAACGCAACTGGGCCGTGGTGCAACGATCTGCTCGCACCCCTGGGCATCCGCCTCCCGATTGCCCGGTGGCAGCGCCAGATCTTCGTGACCTCCCCGCATCCGGAGATCCCGAACGACCGCCCCATGTACATCGACCTTCCCGGTCGTTTCTACTTCCGCCAGGAGCTGGACGGGGGATTTGTCCTAGGTCTCGTTGAGGATGACCCCGCCCGCGACTCCGAGCTCGCGAACCCGGAGACGGATTGGGAGTTCAAGACCCGGGCGGTCGCGGCGGCCATCCACCGCGTCCCCAAGCTCGCAGCGACATCGATCGCGAACGCATGGTCCGGAGTCGTGACGTTCACGCCGGACCAGCTTCCAATCCTCGGTCCGGTGCAGGAGGCCGCGGGGCTCTACCTCGCGAACGGGATGTCCGGGTACGGCGTGATGATCAGCCCGGGTGTAGGCCAGGCGCTCGCGGAGCTGATCGCGCACGGCGAGTCGAAGACCATCGATGTCTCCGGGCTCACCTACGACCGCTTCCGCGGCAAGAAGGTCGTCAAGGGCGCGGGACTCTGGCTCAGCGGACCGTAGCCGCGGGCGGCGGCCGCCCCGAACCATTCCGAAAGACTTAGCGCGCGGGAGACCCATGAGGTCCGCGAATGGGCGAAGGACCCCGGAACGGCCTACCCGTGGCGGTGGGAATCGTTCTCGTCCTGACCGGCGGCAGCCTGCTTGCAGCGGGCGTCCCCTTTGTCGCGGGGTGGCTGGTGTACTTGTCGCCCGCCTCGATGCCATCCGTTCCGCCCTCGAGTTGTTCTTCGGGAGGTTCCTGGGCGTCCTGTCAAATCATCGTCAACGTAGGATGGGTGCCGCCGAATCCGTATCCCATCTTCATCGGCTATGCGATCGGGATCCCGACCGTGCTCGGGATCGCGTGGTGGATCCGCCGAACCTTGTATCGGAGGGGGCGGAGGCCTTACGCGGGACGCGAAGCATGGGGGTCGCGAGCCTCGTCCTCGCTGGGACCATGGTATGGGTCGCGGCGTTCTTCGCGGTCGCGTTCGCTCTGGACTCAATCCCCGTCGCGGTCGCGCCGTGGGTGCGATACCTGTTCCTGGGCTCGCTCCTTGTCGTGCGCTCGAACGTGGTTGTCGTCGGGGCGATCGAACTCGGGCTTGACGAGCGACGAGGACCTAGCGGGTCTGCGCCAAGCGCTCCCGGATGAACCCCGCGGTCCGCATCGCCATGCTCATGATCGAGATTGTGGGGTTCACGCCCGGCGCGGTCGGGAAGATGCTCCCATCCCCGATCCAGAGGTTTGCGACCTCGTGACATTCTCCGGTGGGCTTCGCCGCGGAGGTGCGGGGATCCCGTCCTGCCCGGGCGGATCCCATGGGATGGGCCGTGAACAGGGCGAGTCGGTTCGGCCCCACGCTCGCCCGGCCGAGCCGCTCGAGGAAGTCGTCGAATTCGCCTTGCGGGATGGGCCCGTTGCCGTCCCCGGCGCTCAACTCCTCCATGTGCAAGGTTGAGATGCGCGTGGCCCCCGCGGCTCGATGAATTCTCGCGGCCTCCTGGAGCCCGCGGGTCAGGTTGCGACGGTCCCGCGGGTCCAGGCGGTAGTCGAACACGGGCTCGCCGCGGGCGTCGATCGTCACGCGCCCCTCCGTCCAGTCCCGCGTGAGGACGATCGTGTTCGCGGACCGCGCGAGTCCCGTCATGAGCTCCTTGTGGGCACGCCCGCCGTTCCAGGGGAGGGCCAGGGCGGTCAAGCCGGGGTGGGCGGGAGCGACCTCGAGCCACGGTCCGTGGTGGGCCTCATCCGAATCTTGGAACTTCTTGACCACGACGGTCTGCATGGGACCCTTCCAGAACCGGATGGGCCCGGGGAACTCCCCGAACAACGCGGTCGTGGGATCGAACCGCAGCCCGACGCCGACACCGGGGAAGCGGATGCCCGAGCGCAGGAGAAGCGCCGGCGTCTGGAGGGCGCTCCCCGCGGCGACGACCTGACTCGCCTTCACGTGGATCGGTATCTCGCGTCCCTCCGCCCGGTACGTGGCCTCGACGCCCGTCGCCGCGCCACCCTCCACCGTGATGCGGTCCGCCTTCGTGTCAAACAGGAAGCGCGCGCCCGCGTGGAACGCGTCCGGGAGGTACGTGACGAGGGTGGACTGCTTCGCGTTGTAGATGCAGCCGAAGAAGCAGAAGTCGCATCGCTGCGCGCACCCCTTCGCGTTCCGGTAGAGGATCTCGTAGTCCACGCCCTCCCGGTATCCGAGGGCCTCGCTCCCGCGGCGCAGGACGTCGTTGCAGGGGTTGATCTGGCTCTCCTCCTGGGTCGCGTGGACCCGCGCCCAGACCTCATCGACCATCGCCTCGAACGCCGGGGATGTGACCCCCTCCATGCCCGCGTCTCGCTCCCACTCCTGGCGCGCCCAGATCGGCGGCTTGAGGGCGATCATCCAGTTGATCGTCGTGCTGCCTCCCGCCGTCTCGCCGGCCAGGATGCCGAAGGCGAGGTCCTTCGTCGTCAGGACGCCGTGACCCTGGAACATCGTGTCGTACGCGTCGGCCTCGCGCTGGGTGAAGTTGTCCGGCGTGCGGTAGCCACCCGCCTCGAGGACGACGACCTTGTAGCCTGCCTCCGCGAGCTTCGCGGCGATCACGCCGCCGCCCGCGCCGCTCCCGACCACGCAGACGTCCGCGCGGAGCGTGGTCTCCCGCTGCGGCACAAACGGGATGATCCGCAGCTCCTCGGGATGATGGTGCCGCGCCCGCTCCGCGTCGTCGGGCCCCTCGTACCCCGTCGCGGGCCAGTTCGGATTCGCGTGCCCGTCCGGGAGCCGGGCGTAGAAGAGGAACTCCGTGAGACGTTTGACCGCGTGGAACCCCTGTCGCTTCACGGGCAGGTGGCTATGGGCCCAGCCCAGGAGGTAGCGCTCGCGCGCCTCCGGCGGGAGCCGCGAGAACCGGGAGGGCCGGCCCGTGAGGACCAGGTTCAGGAGCGGGTTCTCCACGGTGCGCAGGAGGCGGTGGAAGTCGGCCTGTTGCTCCGGGGCCAGGTAGTTCCCTACGATGTTCACGATGTCCTCGTCCACCTGGACGTCCGTCGCGGAGCGGCCGAAGAACCCGCCGGAATCGGGGACGCCGGGCACGCGGGGCACCAAGGTGTCGCACAGCGTGCGTAGCGTCTGCCGCTCCTCGACACCGAATCCCCCGTCCCCCATGTCCGCCAATCCCCCGACCCCGAACGGGGAGCGGGTAATTAGCCCCTTTCACGAAGACCGTGGCGTACCTATTTATCGGGGACGGCCGTTCGAGCGGGTCACCGGGTGGAGACACGATGTCCGAGTACGAAGCGTTGGCCAAGAACGTGATCCGGAAGACGTTGCAGATCAAACCGAAGGAAG
>DASQGG010000049.1 GCA_035632695.1 Thermoplasmata archaeon | reverse complement strand
TTGATAATACCCCGACAGGTCACTGACAAAGCCCAAACTGGAAAGGAAGTCCTACGTGCCAGCACAAGGGGGCTGATTCCTGGCGTTCAGCCGCGACAAGGGCCTCGAGCGCGGCCCGAGGCGGGTTTGTTGCCGGTTGCGGTCTCAGTCCTCACCCCCCGACCAAGGTTGGCCTCACATACCGTGGTCCCATGTCATTGGGGCCGGTTACCAGAAAGTCACCCGAATAGCCCTGTCAGAAGGGCGCAAATGTCTGATTCTGAACCCATTACGGTTCAAACGCCAGCCGGTCCACTGTCTCGCACGGACACTCGACCCGGGCGTCAAAGACCTCAATCTTCAAACGGACGTGCCTCCCTCGATGGCAGGAACCGAACTTGAATCGCCGCCAAAGGTTTAACGCGCCGTTCCGAGTGCATTCCGCCGAGGGAGCGGCGATGCTCAAGGTGAAGCGCGTCTACGAGCCGCCCGCGAAGGAGGACGGGATCCGCATCCTCGTGGACCGGGTGTGGCCGCGCGGCATGACCAAGGAGAAGGCCCGTGTGGACGAATGGCGGAGGGATCTTGGCCCGACCGAGGCGCTCCGGAAATGGTTCGGCCACGACCCGGCCAAATGGGACGAGTTCCGCCTGCGGTACCGGGAGGACCTCAAAGCAAGGAGCAAGTGGGAGGACCTCCGGGCGCTCGGCGAACGCGCGAAGAAGGAGAACGTCACCCTGGTCTACAGTGCGCGCGACGAAGCGCACAACCAAGCAATCGCCTTGAAGGAAATGGTCCTGGGGCGCTGAGGCCCCAGGTCGCGAAAAGGGAAAGGGGGAAACGACCGTGCCTCGGATCAGTGCGGCGGGCTCGCGGTCGCCCCGAACACCGGCGTGAAGGTGAAGCCGGCCGCAAGCTTGCCGTGGATGGACTGGGTCAGATCCACGTCCACCGTGATCGCCGTGGTCTTGCCGGAGACCACGTCGAACTGCTCGGCGATCTTGGCCGTGCCGTTCACCACGGTGAGGTACACCGTCACCCCGGCGAACACGCCCGTCACGTTCGTCACGGTGAGGCGGACCTGCTCGTAGTGCCCCGGGCTCAGGTGAGCGCTCCCCAGGAGCTGGGAGACGTTCGTCAGGGTCGCGAGGTCCACGGTCGCCTTGCCGCTGAAGGGCTCGCTCCACGTCGCGTTGTCCTTGCCCGACTCGTGGATGTCCACGGCCGAGAAGGTCACGTAGACGTGGGACCACGACCCAAGCGTGGGAGCGTCTTTGACAGACACCGCGACGTCCCCCTGGTACAGGAAGACGTATCCGGCGACGCCGCCGACCACCACGAGGGCCGCAATCGCAATCGCCCAAAGGCCGAATGTCTTCATGGGCATCGCCCCACCCCTTCGCCCTCGGGGGGATAAGGGTTGTTTGACACCCTTCGAAGGCGCGGGTGGCGGAAACGGACATTGAGGGCGGTTCCCGGCGCCTCAGTCCCCGCCCGTGGCGATCCCGGGCCCGATGCAGCAGCGGCAGCCGTTGCGCTCGCCGCAGAAGGGACACACGCACGCGCACTCGTCCAGAGGCCGGCCGCAGCCGTGACAGGTCAGGGCCCATGGCGGGTAGTCGTAGTTCCGGCTCGCCCGGTCCCACGCTCGCTTCATGCGCATGCGAATCCCCCTTCTCGTTCTTACAAATATCATATCCATCCGTCTCTATAAGTACGTTCCGAGTCGCCCGTGACTAGAAATCGTACATATGTCTGGGAACCATTTCCGATACATGGGCGTATGTCCAAATTACTCCGTTTGGAATCGGATCCCGACCCGCCGTGGGACGGCGTGCGGCTGTCAGAAGGCGACGAGGACGATGCCCGGGATGAAGAGGATCAGGGCGAGGACGCGCACCGGGGTCGCCTTCTCCCGAAGGAAGGCGAACGCGACGAGGGAGGTGACCACGGGGGCGCAGCCGCCGACCGCGGTCACGAGGGATGCGTCACCGATGGAGAGGGCGACCGTGGAGGCGACGATCCCGGCCATCATCAGGAGGAAGCCGCCCGCCCCGACCGCGTACGCGGATCGCGACGGGTTCGGCGGCGGGAACCGCTTCCGGCGCCAGAGGTAGTAGGGGATGCCCCCAGCGAAGTTGGAGAGGCTGTAGAAGAGGAGGAGCTGCCACGGCCCGAATCCGGGCGCGTCCACGGCGACCTTGGTCAGGATGCCCCAGACGCCCCACAGGAGGAGGATCGCGATGGACAGGGTGACGGCCACGGGGACCTTCCAGTCCCGGCCCACGGGCTCGTAGGACAGGATGAGGATCACCGCGACGAGGAGGGCCATGCCGACCGCCTCCGCGACGGTCGGGGTCTCGTGGAGGAACGCGATGGCGCCCAGGATCGTGATGATCGGCGAGCCCGCCGTGATCGTCGCGACGACGGACACGTTCCCCCGGAGCAGCGCCTCGAAGTAGAGCACGTAGCCCGTGATGCCGACCGCGGAGGTCAGCGTGGCGACCACGTAGGTCTGGAGGGAGGCGGCGAGCGGCTGGGCCGCGGCCAGGAAGACCGCGAGGTACAGGGCGCCGTCGACGAGGGTCACGAAGAAGACCATGGTCACGGCGCCCAAGCGGTCCGTCGCCCGCTTGACGAGGACCTGGCCGACGCCCCAGGACATCATGTCCACGGACGCGAGGGGGAGCCAGAGGGGGACCACGCGCCCCGGAACGGCGGGGGCGATATCATCTCTCCGGCTACACGCCCCACGTGAGCCGCTCCCCGAGCTCCGGGGGCAGGCCCGCCTTGTGGATCTCCGCGATGACCTTCCCGATGTCGTACGGGACGCGGCGCTGCTCCACGCCGCCTGTCGCCGTCTCCAAGAGGGCCCAGGCGGCGCGTGGGTCGCGGTCCCGGGGCTGCCCCACGCTCCCCGGGTTCACGAGGATGCCGTAGCGGGTCGAGAAGGCCATGGGCACGTGGGTGTGGCCCAGGATCACGAACGGGGCGGCCGCGACCTTCACGAGCGCCTCGTCCGCGGCCCAGGGCATCACGTACTCGTCGTCGTTCCGGGGGCTCCCGTGGTACATCGCGACGGTCCCGTCCGGCAGGGCGACCCGCACGCGGTCCTCGAGGGACGTCAGGTAGCCCACGCTCGCGGGGGTCAGGACGATCCGGGTCCACCGGACGGCAGCCGCCGCGAGCTCGTTGAACCAGGAGGTGTCGCCCGACAGCGCGGCCCGGTCGTGGTTGCCGCGGATCGCGCGGACCTTCCGCTCCCTCAGGATCGCGAGGACCTGGTTCGGCCACGGGTTGTACCCGACGAGGTCCCCGGCGACCCAGATCTGGTACACGCCGACGGCCTCCACGTCCCGGAGGACGGCCTCGAGCGCCGGGAGGTTCGAGTGGATGTCCGCGAGGAGCGCGATGCGCATGCGCGCAGCCATTACGGCTCGGCTATTTCAGGCAACCCAAGCCGACCGACGACGGGTTGCCGAGGGCGGCGGTCGCGCGAGAGCCTTGCGTCGGTGGGACGCGGCCAAGCTCGCTCGACCGACCAGGAAACGAGTACATCCCGGGGGATACGCAGCTTTATCAATTAGAAGGGGTGTCGCATTCCCATCCGGGTTCAAGCCCGGATAGGTAGTAAGTAAATGGACGAAGAGAGAGGCGGAAGACGAGGCGGCTTCGACCGCGGTCCGCGCCAGATGTACGACGCCGTATGCGCAGACTGTGGCCAGGCCACGCAGGTCCCGTTCAAACCGGACCCTGCCCGGCCCGTCTACTGCCGAGACTGTTTCGCGAAGCGCCGGCCGCGCCGATTCTAAACGCAACGGCACAACAGCGACGAACCATCTTAACTCGAGCTCCCCTGGCTGCGGCCGGCGCGGAGCTCCAATTTTCTTTCATTCGCGGGTCAGCCAGGGAGCTCGGCCCAAACCTGATATTTCCGCGCGCCCCTTCGGGCGACCCGAGGGGACACGATGCCTCCCAACGCTGTGATGACCGAGGCGACCTTGAGGGCGTTCCTCGCGGCGTTCAACCGCCACGATCTGGACACGATCATGACGTTCTTCACGGACGATTGCGTGTTCGACGCCCCGCGGGGACCCGATCCCTGGGGCCGGCGATATGCAGGGAAGGACGAGGTCAGCAGGGGCCTGGGCGCGCGCTTCACCGGCATTCCTGACGTGCACTACGGTGAGGATGCGCATTGGGTCGCCGGCACCCATGGCGTCTCGGAATGGCGCCTCACGGGCACCACAGCGGCGGGCGCCCGGATTGACGTCCGAGGGTGCGATCTCTTCGAGTTCCGGAAGGGAAAGATCGTCCGCAAGGATTCCTACTGGAAGATCGTGGAGTGAATCCTTTATTGCGACGATGTACCTTCGTCGGACTGTGGACCGCATCGAGATCGCCAAGGGCGTTGACGTCACGCGGGACTTCGCGCTCTTCCTCCGGGAGGAACGCGCCCTGGTGATTTCGGACCTCCACCTGGGCTTCGAGGGCGCCCTCGCGGAGCAGGGCGTCTCGATCCCGCGTTTCCAGCGCCGTGTGATCCTGGAACGCCTCGGGAAGATGCTGGACCGGGTCAAGGCGGAGAAGGTCGTCGTGGCGGGGGACTTCAAGCACGAGTTCTCCCGCAACCTGACCGACGAATGGATCGAGGTGAAGCAGGTCCTGCGGTTCCTCCGGGACCGCGTGACGCCCGTCCTCGTGCGCGGCAACCACGACAACTACCTCGCGACCATTTTGGGCGACCTCAACCTGCCCCTGAGCGACCGCGCCGACCTCGCGGGCTACACGATTGTGCACGGCCACGAGGACGTGTCCACCCTCCATCCGATCGTCATGGGTCATGAGCATCCCGCGGTCAAGCTCAAGGACGAGCTCGGCGCCGTGGTCAGCGTGCCCGCGTTCTTGGTCACGGACCGCCTGATCGTCCTGCCCGCGTTCAGCCCCCTGGCCCTCGGAGTCGACGTCTCCTCGTATCCGTACCTTTCGCCCATCCTGAATCGGACGGACATCGACGACGCCCGCGTGATCGGGGTGGACGAGCACGAGGGCCTCATGGACTTCGGCCACGTCCGCGGCCTGAAGGCGATCCGCGCCGCGCTGCTGATGAAGTAATGTCGGCCCAATGCCCCCACGGTGCGCGGCTCGAGGCGCGGGCGGCAGTACCTCCTGTATCGGCCCACCATGAAGAAATTACGGGGTAATTGCGGAACTGATTTATGGACACCTCTCCTACCGCGGCGGAAAGGAGGACCGCGATGCCCACGGATATTCAGATCGCGCAATCGGCCCAGATGCGACCGATCGTGGACGTGGCCGCGGACCTCGGGATCGGTCCGGAGGACCTCGTCCTCCACGGGCCCCACATCGCGAAGGTCCGTCTCGCCGCCGTCGAGAGGGCCAAGAAACATCCCCAGGCGAGGCTCATCCTCGTCACGGCGACCACGCCGACCAAGTTCGGCGAAGGGAAGACCCTGACCACGGTGGGATTGGGTCAGGCCATGCAGCGCCTCCGGGTCCGATCCGTGATCACCCTGCGCGAACCCTCCCTCGGCCCCGTGTTCGGCGTGAAGGGGGGTGCCGCGGGCGGCGGCCGGTCCCAGGTCGTCCCCATGGAGGACATCAACCTGCACTTCACGGGAGACCTCCACGCGGTGACCGCCGCGAACAACCTGATCGCCGCGATGATGGACGCCCACATCTTCCACGGAAACGAGTTCGACATCCACCCGGGCTACGTGAACTTCAAGCGCTGCCTGGACATGAACGACCGCCAACTCCGCGCCCTCGTGGACGGCCTCGGCGGCCCCAAGAACGGGGTGCCGCGGGAGGACGGGTTCGTCATCACCGCGGCGAGCGAGGTCATGGCGATCCTCTGCCTCGCGGAGGGCATGACGGACCTGAAGGACCGCCTCGCGCGGACCGTGGTCGCGTTCAACCGCAAGGGAAGCCCGGTGACCGCAGGCGACCTGCGAGGAGTGGGCGCCGCGGCGATCCTCCTCAAGGACGCCCTCATGCCCAACCTCGTGCAGACCCTCGAGGGCACCCCCGCCCTCGTCCACGGCGGCCCCTTCGGGAACATCGCCCACGGCCACAACTCGATCCTCGCGGACCGCCTCGCCCTGGGCACGGGTGGCATGGTCCTCACGGAGGCGGGCTTCGGCGCCGACCTGGGAGCCGAGAAGTTCGTGGACATCGTGACCCGCCACCGCGGCTACGTGCCCAGCGTCGCCGTGCTCGTGACCACCGTGCGCGCGATGAAGCACCACGGCGGAGCGAAGTACAAGGACCTCAAGCAGGAGAACCTGAAGACCTTGGAGGCGGGCTTCCCGAACCTGGACGCCCACATCGGGATCCTGGGGAAGCTGGGCGTGCCTCCCGTGGTCGCGGTGAACCGATTCGCCTCCGACACGGATCGCGAAATCGACGCGGTGGTCGAGCACTGCCGAGGTGAGAAAGTACCCGCGACGCCCCACACGGCGTACATGGACGGTGGGCCGGGAGCCGAGGATCTCGGGAAGCTCGTCCTCGATGCCGTGAAGGCCTCGCCGACGAGCACCCGCCTCGTGTACACGGACGACGACCCATTCGAGGAGAAGGTCGCCAAGATCGCGACCGAGCTGTACGGAGCGGATGGCATTAACCTGGACGCGGAGGCCAAGGATGACCTGGAGCGCATGGAGAACGCGGGCCTATCGAACCTCCCCGTGTGCATCGCGAAGACCCAGATGTCCCTCTCCGACGACGAGCGCGTGCTCGGCGCGCCGACCGGTTGGATCCTCCGCATCCGCGGCATCCGCGCGAGCGCGGGCGCCGGATTCCTCGTCGCCCTGGCGGGAGACATCATGCGCATGCCGGGGCTCGGGGCCGAACCCGCCGCGGTCCACATGGACATCGACGAGAAGGGAACCATCACAGGTCTCTTCTGAGACGAGCCCTATGCCGGACCCGATGGGCCTGTTTCCGCCGCGGGCACGGTTCGAGGCGGCGGTCGCAGCGGGCAACGGCCTGCTCGCACGCCACAGGTTCCCCCAGCGCGGCTCGGCGAGGGAACTCGAGGCATGGCTGCAGACCGACACGCCGTACCCGAACCCGGAACCAGCGGCTATCCTCGCGTCGCCCTTCCTCGTGGTCCACGAGATCGTGGAAATCGAGGAGACGAAACGAGCGGGGTTGACGATCACGAAGGATGTCATCCTCCGCCACACGGAGGCGATCAACGACGCTCACCTGGCGGCCGCCGAGGTCGAACTGCGCATCGCGGCGATGGAGCGGGAGCGGGAGTATGTCGCCTCACGTTTCGATGACCTCCAAAGCTGGTGCGAGGATCCCGTCCTGACGCCCGGCCAGCGCGCTGCGTACGAATCGCTCCGCGACCGGGTTGCGACGTGGCTCCGCGTTCCCCAGACCGACCGGGCGACGGAAGGGATATAGTCCCGCGTCGTCCGTCCGGAAGGCGTGGCCGTGGAGATCCGTCCCTTCACCCTGGCGGATGTCCCGTTCGGCATCATGCTGACGGACGCCGAGGAGTGGGACCGCGTCCCCGCGGACTGGGTGCGGCTCCTTCGGCTCGAGCCCGAAGGCGCCTTCCTCGCCGTGGCCGACGGCATTCCTGCGGGCACCGCCGCGGCGCTAACGTTCGGGCGGATGGCGTGGATCCACTCCGTGATCGTCCTCCGGGATCTCCGCCGCCAGGGCATCGGCGAGGCGCTGATGCGCGCCTGCCTCGACTTCGTCGATCGCCGTGGGATCCGGACCACGAAGCTCGACAGCGTGGCGGGCACAGAGGCGTTCTACCGCCGCCTCGGCTTCCTCGAGGAGTATCCCTCGTGGCGACTCCTGGCCGACGGCAAGGCGGGAAGGCCGAGGGCGGCGAGATTGAGACCCAAGGAATACGCCGCCGTGTTCGCGTTCGACCGGGAGATGACGGGGCTCGACCGGAGCGCCGCCCTCAAGGCCATCCTCGCGGACTACCCGGATCGCGCCTTCGTGGTCCGATCCAAGGGGCGGGTCCGCGGGTACATTGTCGTCCGGCGGGGGTCCCGGCGCGATCCCGTGGGCCCCTGGGTCGCGGACCCCGACGACCCGGAGGTGGCCACCAGACTTCTCGAATCCGTCTTGACCACGGGGGAGGACCGCAAGTTCCGGATGTGCGTCGGCGGGTACCACGAGGCGGCCGTGAAGATCGCCGAGGAACTGGGCTTCACCCGACCCGACCATTCCATCCGGATGTACCGCGGCGAGCCGTTCATGGAGTCGCTGGCCTGCTACGCGATGATCTCCGCGGAGAAGGGGTGAGGCGGCTGGGCAAATCGAGATACGGAGCGGCCGCGTGCGCTCCTTCGTGAGCACGCCCACGAACTGGTGGGAGGACGTGTATCGCAGCTCGGACGTCGCCGACCTGCCTTGGTACACCCCCAACCTCGATTCGGATCTTGAGCGCGCGCTGAAGGAGCATCTCGTCTCCGGGGCGCGAGTCCTCGACATCGGGACGGGCCCGGCCACCCAGGCAATCGCCCTCACGAAGCGCGGGTACGAGGTCGTGGCCACGGACATCGCGCCCTCGGCCATCGCGAAGGCGAGGCACGCTGCGAGCCGCGAGGCGGTTCGGATCGATTTCCGCGTCGACAACATCCTCGCGTCGAAACTCCAAGACGCCCTCGTGGACGCGATCGTGGACCGGGGGGTCTTCCACACGCTGGCCCCGGACGCCAGGCCGACGTACGTGGCCGCGGTCCACCGCGTCCTCCGGCCCGCGGGTCTTCTCTTCCTGAAGACTTTCTCCGACAAGGAGCCCGGATCCTACGGTCCCCACCGGATCTCCGCCCAGGAACTGCGAGACGCCTTCCGGAGCCGGTTCACCGTGGAGTCCATCGTGGACGCGGCGTTCCAGGGGACCTTGCGGCCCAGCCCGAAAGCGTGGTTCGCGACGATGCGCCGCCGGTGACAAGCGGTCAGAGCCGCGAACGAAACCGATCGACCAGGTCCCGATTGCCAACGTACGTGGGGACCGTCTGGTCGATCCCGGTCGCGGCCACGTCCAGAATCCGCTCCGGGCCGGTGGTTCCGGCCCCGCCCGCGGCCTCCGCAATGAATGCGATCGGACTCGATTCGAAGTGAAGCCGGTACTTGCCCGCGGGCTTGTCCACCTGGGCCGGATACGCGAAAAAGCCCCCATAGTGGAGGATCTGGTTGAAGTCCCCGACGAACGAGCCGCCGTAGCGGAGATTCATCAGCTCCCGTTCCAGCTCCCCGACGAACGCCTTCACGGGAGGGATCCACTTCTCGCGGTGTCCGCCGATCCCGTACAGCTTGCCTTTCGGCGGAAGTCGAAGACCTTCCTCGATGAGGAAGAATTCCTCGGGTCGGCCCCCGCCTCCTTGGACGAACTCATGGACTCCCGTCGGGGTGGCATAGACCAGACTCGTGGCCGGACCGTAGATCAGGTAGCCGGCCGCGAAGAGGTCCGAGCCTTGCGCCGGGAGGTCCGTCCCATCGAAGATTCCGAAGATGGTCCCGAAGATGTTGTTGCTCTTCACGTTGGAGGAACCGTCGAGGGGGTCCAGGACCACGGAGAAGCGTCCGGGGCCGAGCTTCTTCACCTCCCCCATTTCCTCCGAGGCGACCTGGGACACGAGCCCGGAATCGCGCAGAGCGTCCACGAACAGTTCGTTCATCCAAACGTCGAGATCGAGTTGCTGCTCCCCGTACACGTTCCGGGTGGCGACCGGATCCCTCCGGACCGGCAACTCCTGCCGGATGCGGCCCGTGAGCGCCGCCATCCGGGACAAGAGGCGACCCAGATCGCGGTCCAGCTTGCCCGCATGGTCCGGGAGCGTGACGCCCGTCCGGTCTCCCGTCTCAGTAGGCGACGTACCATCCCTCGAAATGGTCCGCGAGCTTTTCCTTTCCGCCGTAGAAGTCCCACCAGGGTCGCGCATAGCGGTGGGCGAGATCCGCGAGGGCCTGGAAGTTCTTCGCGCCCTGCGTCCGCACGTACTCCATCTGCCGCGCGAGGGTCTTCTCGCGGAACGCGTCCTTCCAGATCGCCCGTCCCGCGAGGAACCCGGATGCGCCACCCTGGCACGCGAGCTCGACGAGCTTGCGGAACACGTCGAAGTCCGCCCCCGCGCTCAGCACGACCCAGGGCACCTTGGTCGTGCGGCTGAGCCGCTCGCAGTTCCTCCGCAGCTCTTCCGGGTCCAGGGTCACCCTAGGGTCCCCGGGGAACTCCGCCTTGAGCAGGTCGAGGCCCAGCGGCGACAGGGCCTCCGCCGTGCGGATGACCGTGTCCGCCTTGTGGTGCGCGAACGCCTCCTCGGTCTCGTCCACGGGATAGGACATGGGCTCGCAGACGAACGCGAGGTCCAGCCGGCGGCATTCGTCGGCCACGGAGCGGACGACCTTGATCTGGTGGTCGACGACGTCGCGCGGGGCATCGGGGTTGAAGAAGATGAGGAGCTTGGCCGCGCTCGCGCCGAGCCGCTTCACCTTCTCCACGCCCCAGCCGTCGAGGAGCTTCGTGAGCCGCCAGTTCCCCTTCTTCTCGTACCCGGAGGTCTCCAGGGCCACCAGGAGCCCCGTCCGGCCCGGGAGGGCGAACCGGTTCACCGCAGGCCCGACGCCGAAGTCCGGGTCGAGGAGATAGCCGCTGGCGAGGGGGGCCAAGGCCTCCGTCACACCGAGCTTGACCGCCTCCATCTCCGCATACGACGAGGCCTTCGGGTTCTCGGGATGGAGCATCTTCTGGAGGCTTCCCCGCTGGTCCATCGCGATCATCGTGAAACGGCCCGCGTCGTCCGAGATTTGCTGTAGGCCGCGGAGCTTGCCGATCGAGATTCGCACGGAAACCACTCCGAGGGATGGAAACGTGGACACCGTATTGAGGTTTGCTTCGGCCCGTGGGTCCATCCACGGGCCGGTCCCGGACCTACCGTCCGGTCGCGCGGGAGACCAAGGATTTTTCCCCGACGACGACCTTGCCGCGATCCGTGCGGCTCCCGGTCATCGTCGTGAACTTCAAGGTCTATCCCGAGGTCCTCGGGAAGCGTGGTTGGCATCTAGCCCAGCAGTGCGCCCAGGTCGCGGAGGACACCGGAGCCTCGATCGTCATCGCGCCCCCGCTCTCCGACCTCGCCCACATCGCACGCCTCGTGCACATCCCCGTCTTCGGCCAGCATGCGGACACCGCGGAGGCGGGGGCCCACACGGGCTGGCTTCCCCCCGAGGCACTCCTCGAGGCGGGGGCGGCTGGCACGTTGCTGAACCACAGCGAGCGGAAGATCCCGCACCGGAACGTCGCGGCCCTCATCCCGCGATGCGAGAGGCTCGGCCTCGAGGTCATCGCCTGCGCGGACGATCTCAAGGAGGCCGAGGCGTTGGCTCGCCTGGGTCCGGACTACATCGCCGTGGAGCCTCCGGAGCTCATCGGCGGCGACGTGAGCGTGACGACCGCCCGGCCCGAGGTGGTCTCCGACGCCGTCGCGCGAATCCACGCCGTGGACCGGGGCGTGAGCGTCCTCTGCGGTGCGGGCGTCAAGGACCGCAAGGACGTGCGCAAGGCGCTCGAGCTCGGGACCGTGGGAGTCCTTCTGGCCTCCGGGGTCGTGAAGGCCAGACGGCCCGACAAGGCGCTCCGGGACCTCGTGAGCGGGCTCAAGTGACCCCGGACCGCGCATGACTCCGCGGGACTCTCGGAGTTCGTTGTCTGGAGAGAGCAAGAGCCCCAGCCGTAGACCCTCGGATGACCGAGGGGGCTAGGGCGCCTTGGGCTTCACGAGGGACCAGGGGTGCTCCTCGTCGAGGAAGCCCTCGCGGAGGAGACTCTGGGTCCCCTCGACCTCGTGCATGTCGCCGTCCCACCGGGCGAAGACCGCGCCGTACGAGGCCTCGATCTTGTCGAGGACCGCGCGGACCTTCTTCCGGATCAGGCCGGAATCGCGGCCCGCGTAGACGACCGCGAGGTACACGGACTTGCCGCGCTCGATCAGGATGTGGTAGTCGCCGAACTCGAGCTGGTGGAGCTCGCGGTGCTCGCCGTACGTGAAGGCGTCCGTGACGAAATCCTGGACCGCGGTGAGCATGCCGCTGAGGACGTCCTCGTCCTTGCCGCGGGGCGCCGTGTTCGTGAGGTGGGAAATCAGGATGCCGTCGCGGTAGATGAGGAACACGTCCTCGATCTGGACGCGGTAGCGGCGGTACACGAACACGACGATCCCCGCGCCCGCGAGCGAGCCGAGGAGGAGGATGTACACGAGGGGCGTCGCGTCCGCCTGGACCTCGACTTGGGCCGGGGCGGACCGCACGTACCCGAGCACGACGCCCAGGCTGTTCGTGTAGTGGGCCTCGAGGCTCTCCGCCAGGTACGTGTTCGCCGCCGCTCCCGGGTTCACCTTGACCAGCACGTTGAACCGGATCGTCTGGCCCGGCTGCACGTCCTGGAACGTCCAGTTCAGGACCGTGGTCCCCGTGGCGGGCACGGGAGCGGTATGCGTGATGAGCTGGACGTCCGGGTCCAGCGGGAGGAGGAGCCAGAGGAAGTGCGCAGGCGTCGATCCCACGTTCTGGATGCGCAGCGTGTAGTTGCAGATCTCGCCGGCGAGCGTCGTGCCGTGGTCCGCGGAAATGGAGAGGAGCCACGCGGGGCCGACAAACGCGACTTGGCCGCTGAACGTGGAGGCGGGCTGCGGATTCCCTCCGAGATCCAGGGCCCGTGCCGAGAACACGAGGTCCACGATCGACCGGTCCGCCGCGGCGCCCGTTGCCGTCAGGTTGAGAAGGGAGGTGTACGTCCCGGGCGCGAAGTTCCTCCAAACCCAGGAGTAGTTCGAGCCGAGGACCACGGGCCGAACCCCGAACGTGTCCGAGGCGTAGGCGACCCCCGCGGGAAGGCTCAGGTTCAGCCACACCACGGAGGCGATCCCGCTGCCCGAGTTGCCGCCCCGGATCGTGTACTGGAACGTCCCCCCGGCCTCCACGGTCAACGTGACGGGGCTGAGCCCGAACGTGACGATGGGGAGGGCGACCGTGACGGATCCCGGCGCGGCGGCCACGGCTGCGAGCACGTTCCCGTAGCCGTCCGAGGCCGTGAGCGTTCCGTTGATCACGAGGACCTGGCGATCCATCACGGAAGGGTCCGCGGACACGTTGAGGCGGACCGAATCCTCGCCGACGCTGGCGTTCGTCACGATAAGCTGGACGTTGTTCGCCGACGCGACGGCGGACACGGTGGCATCGACGAACCGGAGGGCGGGGTCCAATGTGAGGTTGATCCACAGGCGGCTTGCGGGCTCGTTGCCCTCGATCGTGAAGTTCACGTAGACCGGCAGGGGCACGACCGGCACGGCCGAGGCGACGCCGAACCCAACGGCTCCGCGCGTGATCGCGGGGGAGGCGACGGTCAGCGCCGCACGCACGACCTGCTCGGGCATCGACACATCGTTGATGCTGGTATCGTTGAGCCGGAAGCGGGAGGTGAGCACGGTCCCCCGCTCGAGGCTCGAACCCGCCCGCGCGGTGAGGGTGAAGACCCAGCTCACCGGCGTGAGGGCCCCGGACGGCATGTTCGGGAAGGCCAAACGCACCTGGTTGCCCGCGAGGGTGCGGTTGGCGCCGAGGGAGCCCGACGTGTCCCCGACGTAGGTGAGGCCGGCAGGCATCGTGACGTTCAACCAGATCGCGTTCGCCGCGTCGCCTGTGTTCGTCATGTTGATCGTGAAGACGGCGGACTCGTTGGAGTGAATCATCGACACCGGGATGCTCGCCACGCCCAGGGACATCACGGGCCCGTTGAGCACGACGTCGGCGTGGCTCATCGCGGGGCTCCACGGGAACCCCGCCTCGTCCGTGAAGTTGAGACTGGCCCAATTCCGGATGTACGCAACGCCCGAGACCCCGTTTCGGACGCGGACCGTGAGCTGGATCACGTGGCTGCCGACGGACACCGGGGAGACGACCCAGGCGTACGTGCTGCCGGAGATCGAATTGGGCCACGGGTTGCTGGAGACGAACGAGACCTGGCTCGGGAGCGTGTCGTTGATCCACGCGGTGCCTGCGGGACCCGTGCCCGTGTTGTTGTACCAGATCGAGTACGTGAAGCGGACGTTGGACTTGGCCTGGGCCACGCTCGCGAGCTTGCGGAGGTCGAAGGAGGGCGCACGGACCGTGAAGGCGCCCGCGGCGATGTCGAGGACCCCGTTCCGCTCGATCGCCGTGAGCTCGATGGAGTCCGTGCCGTTCGCGAGGGCGGGCGGCCGCGAGTACTGGAAGACCTTCCACGCGGAGGGGCTCGAGGGATCCACGGCCACCGGGGTCAGGTTGAGCCACCGGACGGCGAGACCGCCGGGTCCCGTGAGGTTCAGCCGCGCCTCGCGGATCTCGCCGCTCCCGAACGGGTCGGAGACGTTCGCCGTGATCACGAGGCTTGACTTCGGCGAGAGGTACGTCGCGGGACTTGCGGGCGGGACCAGGGAGTCCACGCTCACGTACGTCGTGGTCTGGAGGACGAGGCGAGATGGGTCCGCGGTCGCGTTCGTGGCGAGGAGGGCGCTCTGGCCGCTGCTCGCGGTGTTCGTGACTTGGAGTCGGATCCGATGCCCCGCCCCGAACACATGGTTCATCATCGGGAACGTGTAGAACAGGGTCCAGTATCCCGGGCCCGTGATCGACGTCGTCTGCTCGACGGCGGCCACGCTCGCCAACGTCGGCCCGTCCACGTCGATCAGGGTGAGGTTCACGTCCAGGCTCGTCGGCGTCGTGAGCGGCTCGAGATAGAGGACCGCCGTGGCGTTCAGCACGCGGAAGGAGCGGGCGAGGACCGGGCTCAGGTCGAAACTCACCGCAGGGCCGCCCTTCGCGAGGGCGAAGGTCCCCGCGGGGAGGAGACCGCCGGCGGGGGGCACGGGGGTCAGGATCCCGGGGGGCGACACGGACCAACCCAGGTAGAGCTGCTTGGTCGCAATCCCCACGAGGGCGGACGCCCAGGCGGGGCCGACGAAGTGCTGCGACCCCGTGCCGTCCGCGTACACCATGGTCGCCCAGACGGCGAGGGTGCTCCCGGGCGGGGTGCCGATCGCGACGCGGAAGGACATCTGGAACGCGTGGAGGCCGAGCCCCACGGAGGTGAAGTGGTAATGCGGATAGCCGGTCACGTTGCCGACCGCCGTGTCCCCCAGGAACGAGAGTCCGGGGAACGCGGTCAGGTTGATCCACACGTGGGGCGAGCTCTGGTTCCCCGTGCTGTTGAAGAACAGGGCGAAGATCGCGGTATCCTTGGGGTTCACGTCGGGCGTCGACGTGGTCAGGGCGAGGGACACGCTGGCGGCGAGGGGTTGAGGACCGCCGCCCGGGAGGGCCACGCCCGCAACCCCGGAGCCGTCGCCCGCGATCGGGCCGGAACCCGCGGGGCGCAGCCCGCCGGGCGCGAGGAGCGCGGCGGCCAGTAGGGCGCCGATGACGAAGGGCATGACGGCTGACGCCCGTGACTGCAATCCCACGCGCCTCGGAGGCGTCCTTCCCCGCGGGCATAGAAGACCAACCGGTCCCGGTTATCCCGCCTGATTATTTTTCTCGGGTTGGGACGCGCCGGTGCCCGGGTAAGGTAGCGTGCCTGTACGCCCACGGATTATCCTGCGCCGGCGCCTTGGCCCGCGCGTGACGGAAGCGGGGTCCGCGGCGGCCGTCCTCCTCGCCGTGGTCCTCCTCGCTTGCCCCTCTCTCCCCCAGGGCCGCGACGCGGACGTCGAGCTGTCGACCGCCGCGCCCGCGGCCCCACTTTTTCCCGCGGGAGCCACGGACGCGGTCCTTGTGACCCGCGTCTACCCGAACTCGGCGCGAGATGACGAGTTCGTGGAGATCACGAACCTGGCGTCCGTCCCCGTGGACCTCTCCGGGTGGTCCTTGTCGGACTGCGAGGCCACCGCCACGTTCCCGTCGGGCACGCGCCTCGAGGCGCAGGCTCGCCTCGTCGCGACGAAGAACTCCACGAGCTACGAGGAGGACGTCCGGCGCCCCGCGGACTTCACGTACGGGCAGGGGGACGCCCGACGCATGGCGGGTGGCACGCCTCGCTTGGCCGACACGGGGGACGAGGTCCTCCTGCTCGACGCCTCGGGCACCGTGCGCGACGCCTTCGTGTACGGCGCCTCGACGTACGCGGGTCCCGGATGGACGGGACCTCCGGCGCCCGCTCCCTCCCGCGGCGAGGTGGCGACCCGCATCGCGGCCGCCGAGGGCGCGGTCGACCACGACGACGCGGCGGACTGGGAGGGCGTCCGCCCGTACCGGCTCGGCCAATCCGAGTTCGACCCCCAGCCCCTGGACGTCGCATCCGTCCCTCGGATCTTCCTGTCCCCGGAGGACGGGCGTGGGCCCCTCCTCTCGTTCCTCGCGTCCGCGGACCGCACGCTCGAGGTGGCCGTGTACACGCTGACCAGCGACGCGATCGGCGCGGTTCTCGCGGACCGCGCCCGCAGCGGCGTGCGGGTCCGGGTCCTCCTAGAAGGCGCGCCCGTCGGCGGCGTGGACGCCGACGAGCAGAACGTGGTCAATGACCTCCTGGCGGCCGGCGCCGACGTACGCTTTCTCCGATCGGGTCCGGACCTGGTCAAGCGGTACCGCTACCTCCATGCGAAGTACGCGGTCGTGGACGGCGACGCGGTCGTGATCAGCTCCGAGAACTTCGGGGATTCCGGGTTCCCCGTACCGGGCGACCCGGGCAACCGGGGCTGGTCTGCGGTTGTCGAGGACCGCGCCCTCGCGGAGCAGCTCTGGCAGGTGTTCGAGGAGGATTTCGACCCAAGCCGCGCGGACTCCGTGGCCGCCACGCCCATGGGCGGAGGAGGCGTGTCTTCGCCCGGGGGCACCCTTCCCTGGAGTCCCGCCGCGATCGCCGGGGCGAGGCGCGTCCGCCTCGTGGTCGGACCCGACACGGCCCTCGATGCGGACGGATGGCTCGGACTCCTCGCGACGGCCCGCGATCGCATCTGGATCGAGGCGTTCTACGCGGACGATCCCTGGGGGGACCGGCCCAACCCGCTCCTCGAGGCGGCGTTCGCCGCGGCCCGCCGCGGCGTCTCCGTCCGCCTCCTGTTCGACGGGAGCAACTGGTCCTCGGAGGCCGAGGTCACGGGGAACGGGCAGCTCGCGGCGCAATTGAACGAGCGAGCACGCCGAGACGGCGTGGACCTGGAGGCGCGGGTCTTGGCGCCCAAGGGGTCCATCGAGCGCGTTCACAACAAAGGCATGGTCGTCGACGGACGGGCCGCCTTCGTTTCGAGCCTGAACTGGGCGCGCGGATCCGCGACGGAGAACCGGGAGATCGGCCTCGTCCTGGAGGATCCGCAGGTCGCCGCCCGCCTCGAGGCCGCGTTCCTGGGAGACTGGGAGGGGCGACTCCCCGGCTCGCAGGACGACCTCACGATCCAGGATCCCTGGGAGATCGCGGCCATTTACGGATTCGTCGCCGCCGCGTGCGCCCTGTCGCTGCGGAAAATGAGACGCACGAACAAAGGTCTAAAGCCCCGGCGAGGGATGGTTCGGCGTGGCCTCCTCCGAGCTCATCTCCGCCGCCGACCTGGAGAAGTTCGGGTACTGTCCCCTGAGCTGGTGGCTGAGCCGCGGGATGGCCCCCGAGGAGGGGGCGGAGATCGTGGAGGGGGAGAAGAAACACGCGGCGGTCTCGACGGATCTCCAGGGGATCGAGCGCCATGAGACCACGGCGCGCGAGGCCGAGGCCGGCGTCATGTACTTCGCGATCGCCGCGACGATCATCGCGATCGTCGGAGTGACCTTCCTGTTTGACGTCGCAATTGAGATCGCCCGCCTCCTCTCCGCGGTGTCCCTGATCTGGCTCCTCTCCGCGGTGTACTTCCTCTATCGGGCGGAGCGCCTGTCCTCCAAGATCGCTCCGTTCTTCATGGAGCGGATCATCCTCGTGTTCGCCATGGCCGCCGCGGTCCTGGCCGTCGCCGCGGTCTCCATCCCGGGATTCGTGAACTCCCTCCTGGCGGAGGCGTTCATGGCGCTCGCGCTGACCTGGCTCATCGGAGCCAGCGTGTTCCTCTACCGATCCATGCGGGAGGCGGAACAGGCCGTCGCGACGCGCTCGAAGTACGAGATGACCCGGGGGAACCTCGTCTACATCGACTCGGAACGGGAGAAGCCCAAGCTCTTCGTAGCCCGGCGATACGGGCTCTCCGGGCGCCCCGATGCAGTCCTCCTCGAGGGCGACCAGCCCATCCCCGTCGAGGTGAAGACAGGACGGACTCCACGCGGCCCCCTCTTCTCCCATATCCTCCAGATCGCGGCGTACTGCCTCCTCGTCGAGGAGGAGTACGGAAGGCCGCCGCCCCACGGCGTGATCCGCTACGAGGACGCGAGCCACGACATCGAGTACAACGAGGATCTCAAGCAACTCGTGCTCGCCAAGCTGGGCGAGATGCGCGAGTGCCTGGCCCAGGGTGAGGCCCACCGGAACCACAACCGTCCCGGGAAGTGCCTGCACTGCTCGAGACGAGCCGGCTGCCCGGAGCGCCTGGCCTAGCGGCTTCGGTCCTTGGCATCCGGCCCGGCTCCGAGCTTCGCCGCGATCGCCTCAACGCGGTCCTGGAGGTTCCGGACCTCCTGACGCATCTTGAGCATCTCCTCCTCGAACGGGGTGAAGCCTTGGCCGGACATGATCCGGTGGCTGATCACGATCCCCAGGAACACGGCCCCGATGATCGCAAGGATCGAGATCACGACCAAGGCGAACACGAGCCCGAGGAACGAGCCCACGATGTCCCCGGGGGTCACGTAGCCCGTGATCACGGCGAGCCAGATGGCCGCCAGGACGCCGACGATCAGGAGCCACAGCAACGTCCACCGGGAGATCTTCATGCGAGCGTCCCCCTGCGCGGGATCGCCACCCGATAGTCGTCCGGAACCACGCGCGTCACGACGGCGGTCGACCGGTCGTCGGGGAACGTGAAGGCGAGGGTCACTCGATAGCCGTTGTTCGGGTCCGCGTAGACCCTCAGGCTCACGTTGTCCTCGAAGTAGTTGTGCTGCTGGTCCCGGAGCCAGACGTGGATCCGCCAGTACGTGAGGTTTAGGGGCACCTTAACCTCGAGCCCATACGTGTACGTCTCGGAGACGTTCGTCCACCCGACGCTCGCGTTCGCCGGGTTCAGCCGCGTCAGGTTCACCGTGATGTCGTCGTACAGATAGGCCTGGACGGAGGCGGTCACGTAGAGCGTGAGGTTCGCGTGATCGGGCGTGACGCCGACGATGAGGAGCGGCGGCGTGAGGACGGGGGGGTGACCCATGAGGCTCGGCGTGGCCAGGATCAGGACGACGAGAGCGATGATGGCCGCGAACATGCCCGCTCGGACCCAGACTTCCCGGTCCACAGGTTCGGCGATGGGGACGTCATTAGATAAACGTTCGGCGCTGGCGAGCGAGCGCGACCCGTTTCACGCCTCGGCGGGCCCGAGCTTGAACACGGTGGCCACGCCGAACAGCGCGGCCGAAACTACGGCCGCCACGAAGTGTGTCGTGGCCTGGCTCGAGGAGGCGACCACCCAGTAGTCGAGGAAAGCGAGCGCAAGAGCGGACGTGCTGAACATGCCCGAGGCGAGCCAGAGGAACGTCCGGACTTGGGAGATGAGGGAGACCGGAGCGATCGCCGCCTCGGATGGGACGCTTTCGGCCGATGTGATTGTCGCCATCGGCGCGCCGACGAGCAGGCGCGGGCTATAGCCGTGGTGAGCCCAGTATCAGGTCCGGTTTTCGAGAGCAATTATCAGGTCCGAGAAGAGCGGACAGGTCCGAACTTCAAAAGAAAAGTGGGTGGCGCGATGGCCACCCAGTTGGGGGGGAGGTAATCGTGACATCCTGGCGAGCGGCGGCGTCACCCTCCGGCGGCATCCATCCCTTCTGACCCTTCTCACTTGTTCAGGAATTCCTTCTTGAACGACTCCATGTCAGCGAGCGATTTTTCGGCTTCTTGGATTCGCTTGAGCTTGTCCGTGACGAGTTCCACGCGCGCGTACACGAGGTCCCGGATCGCGGCCCGCACCGCCTCGGAGCGGTTCGGGAAATCGTCCACCTCGACGAGGAAGTCCAGGGCCTTCAGGTACCGCTGCGGGAGGCGGAGCGTGATCTTTTCCGTGTCATCTTTCATAACGACCGTCCGCCTGCGTAGGTCAAGTCGACCCCCTGTGACCGACGCTTGTCCGGCGGAAAGGGCTATCGCTATATAATGGTTGCTAGGATTTTATCACGCGAAGGAACTCCGTTTCGTGTGGACGCGCGATCCGGCGGCAGATCTCGTTCCAAGGGCCGCGGTCGAGTCGGAGCGGTCGGTGATGCAACGTAAACCGACCCGAAGGGAATCGACGAATCGTTTAAGCCGGGTCTCCGCTTGGCTCGCATTCATGGTCGACGCCGAAGACACCGTGTTCATGCTCCCAGGTCCTGTCAAGATGCATCCGCGGGTGTTGCGGGCCATGTCCGCGCCCGCCCTGAACCACCGCGGTCCCGAGTTCAAAGACATCCTGACCGAACTGCGGGAACTGGTCCAGTACATGTTCGGCACGAAGGGCGATGTCGCGATCCTCTCGGGCTCGGGCACCGCGGGACTCGAGTCCGCGGTCTCGGGTCTCCTGCGAAAGCAGGACAAGGTGCTGAACCTCGTGAACGGGAAGTTCAGCGAGCGCTTCAACGATCTCTGCGGCGTGTTTGCCTCGCCGACGCCGCTCGCGTTCGAGTGGGGCAGAGCCGTGGATCCGCAGCGCGTCGCTGCGGCCCTCGAGGCCGACCCCTCGTACAAAGCGGTCACGGTCTGCTGGAACGAGACCTCCACGGGCCTCACGAACCCCATCGCGGAGATCGCGAGGATCGTGAAGAAGCACGACAAGCTCCTCCTGGTGGACGGGATCACGGCCGTGGGCGGGTTGGAGAGCCGCTTCGACGAGTGGGGCTTCGACGCGCTCGTCATGGGCTCCCAGAAGTGCATCGCCGCGCCGCCCGGACTCGCGGCCGTCGCGCTGTCCAAGCGGGCGGCGGAGTCCCTGCACTCGGAGACCTCGTTCTACACGAACCTGAAGGCCCACGTGGAAGGCCTGGCGATCCAGGACACGCCCTACACGCCCGCGGTGCCCCTCTTCCTCGCCTTCCGGGAGGCCCTCCGGATGCTCCGAGAGGAGGGCCTGGAGAACCGCATCGCGCGAACGCGGAAGCTCGCGGAAGCCGCGCGCGCGGCCTACGCCCGGATCGACGTGGACCTCTTCCCAGACGCGCGCTTCGCGTCGAACACGGTGACCGCGGCGAAGTACCCTCCGGGCATCGATGACGCGAAGTTCCGCAAGATCCTGCGGGAGCAGTACCGCGTGATCCTGGCGGGCGGCCAGAGCCAGCTCAAGGGGAAGATCTTCCGGATCGGTCACATGGGCATCTGCTCGTTCCCGGACCTAGCGGCCTGCTTCACCGGGATCGAGGGCACCCTCGCCGCCATGGGCCACAAGTTCGAGCGCGGCGCCGGGGTAGCGGAGATCGCGCGGCGCGCGTGAGCGCTTTCGCTTGACCGGACCGCGGTCCAGTGTTTCCTCCAGGCGCGCCTCGGGCTCGCCGGCGCTCTCCGGAGGTGCGAGTTCAATCTGTGCGTAGAGCCGTCCGTCCTCGAACACGACACGGGCCGAGCGGACATGGGAGCGGAAGAGACGAATCGGGTGGCCCGCCGACGACATCGTGACGCGGGAGGGAGCGATGAGCCCGAGGACCTCGAGCGAGCGGAGCCGGCGATAGCACGCCACGATGGGGATGCCCAGCCACCGGCTCAGCTCGAACGCGGTGCACTCCCGCTCGTGCGTCGCGACGAGGATGCGGAACGCGTAGTGATCGAGGATCGTGCGGACCACGCCGAACGCGCCGCGCGGGCTCTCGCTCGTCGGGCCCTCATCGGATCCCGATGTGAGTATGGCTAGCTCCGGATCTTGCTCTGGGTTCGCGGTCATGACGACCACCGGGTTGGGTCCTTGCTATCAAGGCCGAGAGCAACTTTTCGGCTGACTTAAAGCCCGCCTGGGCTTGCCCGAAGGAACCCGCGCCATTGTGGGCCGCAGCGTGCGGGATTGTACCCGGACGCGCCGTCCGGCTCAGGGCCCCTTGGGCCGCACGGTCAGAGGTCCCGACGGAGCACGAGGCGATCGTATCGGTCGTCGCCCGCGCCCCAGTAACCGGGATCGACCCGGAAGTCCGCGAATCCTCGCGCACGATAGAACTTCCGAGTCCGCGCATAGGGCTCGTAGTCCACACTGTCCGCGACCGTGGAGACCTCCAGCGTCCGGAAGCCCGCCGACCGCAACTCCGCGACCGCCGCGGACAGCAGCGTGGTCCCGACGCCCCGGCGTTGGAACTCCTCGGACACGCCCATCCACGAGAGCTCCGCGACACCCAGATCGGCGGGAGCCCACAGGAGGAATCCGACGATCCGATTCTGGGTCGCAGCCACGTAGCCGCGGTAGGACTCCATGCCACGCGCCATCTGCGAGAGACCCTCGGCATTGAACCACCGGCCCAAGCTCCTAGCCAGTTCGAGCACCGTGGCACCGTCCTCGCGCCGCAACCCCCGCACGACGAAGGCCCGGGTCATCGCCATGTCACGGCGACCTCATCCGTCCGGAAGCGCTGGTCGACCAAGGTGTCCTCCAGGTCCATCCGCACGCCGGCGCGGTGCATCAAGAGGCCCGTCCACGCGATCATGGCCCCGTTGTCGATGCAGAGATCGCCGGGCGGGACGAACATCTTCGCGCCGCGGTCTTCCGCCATGCGGGCCACCATGGCCTGCAATCGCTGATTCCGGGCGACACCGCCTCCGAGGAGAACCTCGTCCTTGCCCACGTGGGCCATCGCACGTTCCGTGACCTCGGTCAGCATGGCGAAGGCCACCTCCTGGATCGAGAAGGCGATGTCCTCGAGGCGAGCGCCGCCCCGATGGTGGGCGAGGGCCGCCGTGAGCATGCCGCTAAAGGCCACGTCCATGCCCTTCACGCTGTACGGGAGCTCGAGGAGCTTCGCCCCGCCTAACGCGAGCTTCTCCAGACGCGGGCCGCCGGGAAACGGAAGCCCGACCTCGCGGCCGAACTTGTCCAGCATGTTCCCGATGCCGATGTCCAGGGTCTCCCCGAACACCCGATACCGTCCGCGGGCGTACGCGATCACCTGCGTGTTGCCGCCGCTCACGTACAGGAGCGCGGGATCCTTGCAGCCCGTGAGGCCGCGGCCGATCTCCAAGTGCGCGACGCAGTGGTTCACGCCGACGAGGGGCACGTGAAGCGAGAGGGAGAGCGCCCGCGCCGCCGTCGCGACCGTCCGGAGGCACGGGCCCAGCCCAGGTCCCTGGGAGAACGTGATCACGTCCAGGTCCTCGAACCCGATCCCCGCCGCATCCACCGCCTTCCGAAGCAGGGGTGCGGCGAGGTCCGCGTGGTGGTTCGCCGCCTCCCGAGGATGGATGCCGCCCTTCTCGGGCTTCACCATGTCGTACACGTTCGCGAGGACGCGACAGCGTTCGTCTACGATGCCCACGCCGATCGTGTGCGCCGTGCCTTCGATGCCGAGGGCCAGCATCGCGTCGGGTAAGTGGCGGCGGGGAAAAGGGTTTGTCCCCCGCGACGCCACGCCGTGCCGGCAGCCCTAATAAGCCATCCCGTCTTGCGGAGGACGCCATGGAGACGCAGGACCCAGGACCGCTGCTCTACGCGTACAAGCCGGTTCCCGCGAACCCCATGTCCGTCGCCCTCCTGATCCTGCTCCTGATCGTGACCCTGGTCATCGGGCCCATCGCCGTGGCTCCCGAGGGGCTCTGGCCCCTGAACGGCCTCTGCTTCCTCCCGCTTGGCCTCCTTCTCCTGGAAATCGCGTTGTTCATGCCCAATCCCACGTACGTGTACGAGCACGGGATCGAGATCTCCCTGCCCCTGTGGCGGCGGCTCCTCGGAACCCAGAAGGACTTCCGCTGGGAGGAGATCCGCGACATCTACCCCGCGAGCTACGAGGTCGCGGGCTCCTTCATGTCCCCGTTCGCCTCGAGCGCCGGGACCCTCGTCCACGCGGGCCTCGGGCTCGAGACGCGGGACGGGAGACGCCTGCTGGTGCGCTTCACGCCCGGGGCCATCCGCGCCTTCCGCTCGGAGTCCCAGGGCTTCCGGGATGCCCTCGCGGTGATCCGGGACCGGTTCGCCCGCCACGGGGAGCCCATGGTCCACACGGTGCGGACGTTCACGGACGCGGAGGTCCTGGAGATGCAGAAGGAGGCACGGCAGCCGCTCGTCTCCATACCAGGCGTGTTCCTCGCATTCTTCCTGCCGCCCACGATCGTGGGCGTCGTGTTCCTGGCGGCCACGGCGGCCAACGTCCCGCTCTCCGCGCTTCTGGCTGCGGCGGCCGTCCTTCTGGCCCTCGTGCCGCCGGCCTTCTCCATGCTCTCCACGCTCCGCCGAAGCGAACGGCGGAACGAAATCCTCAGCGAACTCGCGAAGTACCAGGAGAGCCAGAGGACGCAGTCGCGGGCTCCATGAGACGCACGTGCCGGGGATCGCGCACGTCGTAGGCTCGGCCCCGCCAGCGCACCACGCTCGGATGCCGCGTCCGAGCGAGGCCCCAGAGCATGACCCACGGCACCGCGAGGGAGGCGAGGGCGACACGGATTCCGGACACGCGCCACGACGCGGTCACGGCCGGTGCCGCGGAAAAGAATGCCCGTCTCCGGAGGGCGGCCTTCGCTACGGTCGCCGGGAGGGTGACGAGGAACAGAGCCGCAGGAAGGAGGTACGCCCAGCCGAGGAACGGTGCCGCGATCAAGCACGCCAGCCCGAACAGCACGGTGCCGTCGAAGATCCCGAACGACGCTGCGGCGTAGCGGCGCACGACCGGGAGGTACAGGGTCGCCATGGTCATCTGCCGCGTGCACCACTCGAGGCACGTCGCCCGATCCGCGTCCTCGAAGGTGGGCACGAGAGACCCCGGGGCGTATGCGATGCGGAGACCCGCTTGACGGACCGCCTCCGTGACGATGAGGTCGTCGCTCAGCACCTCCTTCCAGCGCGACTCGAGGCGCAGGCGCGCCAGGTTCTCGCGACGAATCGCGGAGGAGCCACCCCACGTGTAGTTCCGGCGGTCGTCGAACAGCACGTTCGCGCTCACCGCGTTCCACTCGGAGCGGACCAGGGACCAGAAGCCGGGCCGTTCGGGCACATACCATCGGAACCCCGTCGACGCGCCCACGGTCACGTCGGCCAGGGGCTGCACGAGCTGACGCAACCAGTCCCGAGCCGGACGGATGTCCGCGTCGGCGAAGACGACCACCTCGTCCTCTTGGGCGAGGTGGCCCAAGGCGGTCCTCAGGGCGTTCACCTTGCCGCCCATGCCCGAAGGATCCGAGCGCACCAACTCCACGGGCACACGTGGCTTGTTGCGCGCCGCCACGAGGGCTCGCTGGGCCCCAGGATCCCCGGGATCGTCCGCAAGGACCAGCAAGCGGTACGCCGGGTACTCCTGGGAGAGAAGGGCGTCCACGTTCTCGTCGAAACCTTCGTCCGTCCCGCGTACCGGGAGAAGGACGACGGCCCGCGGCAGGTACGCCCCGAAGGCCATGCGCAGGCCGATGCGCACCCCGCGGCGCAGCCGGAAGCCCTGACCCAGGCTCGCCAGGTTCGCGACCACACCCAGCGCGCCCAAGATCGTGAGGAGGAGGAGAATCCAATCCAAGTGGCGCGGCAAACCGACCGCACGCGGTTAAACCTTGAGGCTCACGGGGCCACGAGGACATCGTCACCGTCGAGCGTCACCGCGAACGAACGGAGGCGGGCCTGGGGGTTCGCGATGTTCTTCCCCGTGCGCACGTCGTACTCCCAGCCGTGGATCGGGCACGTGACGATCGGGCCGTCGAGGCTCCCCTCCCCGACGGGTCCGCCCCGGTGCAGGCAGACGTTCGACACCGCGTAGAATACGCCGTCTACGTTGAACAGGGCGACGGGATGGCCCCGCACGACGACGACCTTGGCGGAGCCCGGCGGGATCTCGGACGCCTTCGCGACGCGCACATAGTCCGCCACGCGGGGTCACGACCCGCGGTCCCCCATGAAGTTTTTGAGGGAACGTTTATCCCCCGATGGCGGGTTCGTTGCCCCGGGGTTCGCCCATGACGCGAGAGGAAAAGGCCAAGTTCCTGGCCCAGGTGAAGGAGTTCGTCCTCGCGATGAACCGGATCGAGACCTCCGTCTCCGGGCTCGGACAACGGCTCACGCGAGACGAGCAGAAGGAAGCCTTCAAGGAGATCTTCGACTGGCTCGGGACGACGACGGACCTGCCGCCGAACTCGTACTCGCGGGAGTGGGCGCGCGAGCTGTTGGCCCACATCGGTGCCATCGCGCAGTACGACAGCTACGAAGGGACGACGGACTCCTACATCGCCTGACGGGTAAATTCGGAAACCTTATTTTCGCGTCCCGGGCTTCCGCTACCGCCGAGGGTGAGGGTTCATGGTTTTCCGGAATGAACGTACGTGGCAGAACGCGGTCGAGGCGGGGAAGACGGACGAGTTCCACGCGGCGTACGAGGCGGCCGTCGCGGAGGTCCAGAAGGCGTTCGGGCAGAAGCATCCGCTGTTCATCGGCGGCGAGGAGGTCTGGACGCCCCAGAACTTCTCGGACACCTCGCCCGCGAACCGCAAGCTCGTCCTGGGGACGTTCTCCAAGGGCGACAAGCAGCACGCGAAGCGCGCGATTGCCGCAGCCCAGGGCGCGTTCCCGATGTGGTCCTCTACGCCCTGGGAGGAGCGCGTGCGCATCGTCCGGCGGGCCGCGGACCTCGTGAGCGCGAAGAAGTTCACCTACGCCGCGCTCATGTCCTTCGAGAACGGGAAGAACCGGTACGAGGCCATGGCCGACGTGGACGAGACGGCGGACCTCATGCGCTGGTACGCGGAGGAGATGGAGCGGAACCACGGGTACGACTTCGCTATGGGCCAGTACGTCCCCGGGGAGAAGACCCGGGACGTCCTGAAGCCCTACGGCGTCTGGGCGGTCGTCGCCCCGTTCAACTTCCCCTTCGCGATCGCCGGAGGCATGTCTGCGGGAGCGATGATCACGGGCAACACGGTCGTGTTCAAGCCCGCGAGCGACACGCCCTACATGGGTTGGGAGCTGTGCCGGATCTTCCGAGAGGCGGGGATGCCGAAGGGCGTGTTCAACTACCTGACGGGGCCGGGTGCCACGGTGGGTCAAGAACTCGTGGACAATCCTGAGGTCGCGGGGTTCGTGTTCACGGGATCGCGGGACGTCGGCCTCGGCGCGTACCGCAAGTTCAGCGAGACGTTCCCGAAGCCCATCATCACGGAGTTGGGCGGAAAGAACCCGACCCTCGTGATGGAGACGGCCGACCTGGAGAAGGCGGCGCTGGGCACGATGCGCGGCGCGTTCGGGTTTGGCGGCCAGAAATGCTCCGCATGCTCCCGCGTTCTGGTCGACAAGCGCGTGAAGCCGGCGTTCGTGGACATGCTGGTCGCCGAGACGAAGAAGATCAAGATGGGCGACCCCACGGAGCGGGACGTGTACTTGGGTCCGGTGATCAACGAGGCCGCGGTCAAGACGTACCAGAGGGCGATCGCGGACGTGAAGAAGGGGAAGGGCAAGATCCTCACGGGCGGCGGGGTCCTGAAGGGGGACGGGCTGTTCGTCCAACCCACGATCGTGGATGGCCTGCCGCGGAAGCATCGCGTGAACAAAGAAGAGCTGTTCGTGCCCATCCTGTCGATCATCGAGGTGGACGGCCTCGATGATGCGCTCGAGGTCGCGAACTCCACGGACTACGGGCTCACCGCGGGAATCTTCTCGAAGAATCCCGCGGACGTGGACCGGTTCTTCCACGAGTGCGAGGCGGGCGTCATGTACGCGAACCGGACGGCCGGCTCGACGACCGGCGCCGTCGTCGGGGTGCAACCCTTCGGCGGCTGGAAGATGTCCGGGATCTCGGGGAAGGCGGCAGGCGGGTACTTCTACCTACCCCAGTTCATGCACGAGCAGAGCCAGTCCACGTACGCGTAGTACTAGAGATGCTTGACCGAGGACGGAGGTTCAGACGTAGGCTCGAAGCCAGGCGACGAATCCTGTGGATCAAGAGCGCTTCGCCTAGGCTCCGGCGCGCGTAAGTAGGGACCCTTTAAATATAGTACACCAAATCCTCAACAGCCGTCAGATTCCTCCGGGAGCTGTCCCGAAAGGCCGTCGATATGCGGGGGAGTCCACGGGGGAGGAGGCGCGTTGACATGTTCGGGCACTGCACAGTAGGTCGGGGGCGGGCGACAGGACGCGTGGCGGCTGCGATCATTCTCGTCGCGGTCCTGGTGCTGTCCACGATGGCCATGATCCTTACGGCGAACACTGCGCGCGCCGCCTCGCACCCCTTCCGCTCGCTTCGAATCGGAGTAGGCGGCGCGGGACTCCAGATTACGACGACGAATCCGTTGATCATCACCCTTGTCGACGAGTACATCGTCGTCTACAACGTGTACAGCGAATTGCTGACCTACGACAAGTCGTTCAATCTCGTCGGGGACTTGGCCTACAACTGGACCGTGGCCCCGGACGGGGTGACATGGACGTTCCACCTTGTCCACGGAGCGTACTTCACGGACCCGTCGAACCCTTCCGACCGGAGCCATCCGGTGACGGCGGCGGACGTGAACTTCACGTTTGACATGCTCAAGGCATTCCCAGGTAACGACTTCGACACCTATGTGGCGAACGTGACCACGGCTCGTGTTGTGGATGACTACACCGTCCAGCTCGTGCTGAGCGAACCCCTTGCCGTGATGGCATCGATTGTAACGACCGTGCCCATACTGCCGAAGTACATCTGGGCCCTTATCGCGGCGCAGGGCAAACTGCCCTCCGGTGTGCCCGCCATCTTCGCCTTCAAGAACAGTCCGCCGATTGGATCTGGCGTGATGTACTACGATGCGGCGAACACGACCTCGACGACCCTCGTGCTCCGCAGGAACCCGAACTACTACGGAGAGACGTACTATTGCGAGATTGCACGACCCGACGAGGTCCGGTTCATCGGCTATCCCAATTCGGGGAGCATGGTCTCCGACTTCATCAGCGGAACGAACAACCTCGACATGATCACCGGAATGGACCAAAGCAGCTATCGCAAGGCGCTCGGCACGTACGAGCCAAAGTGGGCCGTGAATTACGGGTTCGTAGGGGAGATCTCAATCAACTCGATGACGGACGCGCAGCGCGCGTACTGGAATACACAGGGGAACTTTTTCACAGGTAGGAACAGCCAAATCCTGGCAACGAACCTGACGGTCCGTCAAGCGATTGCGATGAGCATCAACAAGTCAGCCCTCGTGAAGGATTCCTTGCAGGGGCTAGGCGAGGTGGCGGACACCCTGATACCATCCGTCAATCCTTGGCACTACTCGGTACCGTCGAATCTTCAGTATCACTTCGACCCAACTGCCGCTCGGCAGCTCCTCAACTCGCAGGGGTGGAAGTACGATTCTACCGGGAAGCTAAATCCAGGAGCCACTCCCCTCTATCAGGTGGACAACACGGGCAAGCCCATCAACGGTCTCGTCTTCCGATTTTACACCCTGAATTCCGACATTCAGTGGCAAATCGCAGCGACAGACATTGAGCACTGGCTCGCGCAGACCGGCATCCAGACCACGGATGCCCAGGGCAGAACAAGCCCGGGGTATGGCCTCTACTCCATCAACGAGATGGGGAACTACTGGTTTGCCGCGGATTACGACATGTGGATGTGGGACTGGGTATTCGCTCCGAACTCGGACCCTTCACTTGACGTCCTCGAAGTGGAGACGAGCAAGGCTGTTGGTCCCACGAGCGACAACTTCTACAGCAACGCAACGTACGACGCGTTGTGGCAACAGTCCCTCAAGGTCACCGATCCCGTGGCTCGACGACAGATTGTGGACCAGCTGCAGCTGATGATCTACCAGTACGCATCCTACATCCTGCCGTACTACCGCTACGACTTGTACGCAGCGACCACGCAATCGTACGGCCGGGGGTACGCATGGACCAACTTCGGCAATTGGACCCAGACACCGGGACTGGTCCCGGACGAATCGCCGCCGCACGCAGCTTGGTACGACCTCGCGCCGACGGACAACATGCCTCCGACCGTTGCCGCAACCGCCAGCGCATATGGCCTCGCGGGGAGCTCCACGCACCTCTCCGTCTCGACCGCCGATGCGGAGGGGGATCCGTTGACCTACACGTGGGACTTTGGGGATGGAAGCGCGACCCAGACGACCAACATCGCGGGAGCGTCGCACGTCTTCGCCCAAGCTGGGGAGTACACGGTCAAGATCCGAGTCTCGGACGGCGAATGGCCGGTGTGCACGACCGAGACCGCCACAATCTACGCTTCGGGGACCGGCAACCCGCCTCCGAACATTGGCGCGGTTCAGGCGCAGCTCAGTCACCACACGTACGAAGTACCCAACGCGACCATCCCGTTCAACCTAACCGTGGAGGCCCTTGTGAACGAGCCGGTCTGGGTCAACTGGACCTTCGGCGATCAGAGCGCGGGGGTCGCTACCCGGGTGGACGATTCCGTGAATGGAGCAGTGGTCACGGCTAACCACGCGTACGCGCAGCCCCGCACGTATACCGTTTCCGCCGTTGCCACCGATGGAAAGACTGGCCCGGGGAACCACACGCAATGGAGGAATCTCACCGTGTCGATCAACAATCCGACGGGCCCCTCCACGGGTCCCGGGGCCCAGACGAACCCGTGGCTCGACATTGGGGTGCCGGTGGCGGTGGTGGTCCTCATTGCCTTGGTCGCTGCTGTGGTCTACGTGAGGCGTCGGAAAACGCGGCGGAAAGAGGAGAGAGAGGAAGAGGAGGCGGAGGCAATGACACCGCCCGCCAAGCCTCCGTCGCCTTGATCGCCCCTTGGGAGGACGCAGGGGTGCCCTTCGACAAGAGGAGACCCTGAATGGCGAAGCTCAGACGCATCGTAGCCCGTCGGCTAGTCAACGCGGTCATCACGATCTTCGGGATCATCGTCCTCAACTACGTCCTGATTCGGCTCATGCCGGGGAACCCGGGGCTTACGCTGACCCCCCACGACCCGAAATACGCCGGTGTGGCGGCCCTCAACCGAGAGATCTTTGGTCTTGACAAGCCGCCCTGGGACCAGTTCGTCATCTATCTTCAGAAACTGGTCACCGGAGACTGGGGCATCTCGTACTGGTGGAAGACGCCCGTGATCAACATCCTCGCTCAGGACCTCGGCTGGACCCTCCTCCTTGTAGGCACTTCGACGGTCCTGACAATCCTCGTGGGAATGGTCGTTGGGTCCTACGCGGCGTGGAGACGGGGGAAGCCGTTCGATTTGGTGTCCACTGGTCTCACTATCTTTCTCTACGGCATGCCGACCTTCTGGATGGGCATCATGCTCAAGCTGACGTTCTCGCCCTTCTTCAGACCGTTTAGCTGGTGGCCCACTCTCCCCGGGACCGGGTATTACGATGACTCCCTCGGGAATTGGGCATGGGACTTGGCGCACATTTCGTCAACGCTCCAACACCTGATTCTGCCAGCCCTCACCCTGACCGTGGGAAGCATCGCCGGGATTTCGCTCGTCATGCGGAGTTCCCTGATTGACGTGATGACCGAGGACTTCGTGCTGACAGCTCGAGCGAAGGGACTGAGCGAGAGGCAAATCCTCAGGAGACACATCTTCCCGAATGGACTGCCCCCAATGGTTTCTCTGATTGCAATGGACATGGCGTTCATCCTTGGGGGGGCCTACCAGACCGAGTGGGTGTTCGGGTATCGCGGGATCGGGTGGGAGACCATCAACGCGATCGACAAACTCGACTACCCCCTACTCCAGTTCATCGTCGTCGTCGGAGGCGTGGCCATCGTGATTGCCAATCTCGTGTCCGACTTCATCTTGCTCTGGTTGGACCCGAGGATCAAGATCGCGTAGGTGAAACCATGGGGACCGAGCACGCCTCGTTGCCGGGAACGGCGGTTTCTCCGTTTCGCGCGTGGCTCAAGGTCGCCTGGCGACGCTTTCGGGAGGTCTGGGTCCAGGTTCGACACAGCCGAACGGCGATGGTGGGCCTTGCAATCCTGGTTTTCTTCATCGCGATGGCGGTCTTCGCGCCGTGGATTGCCCCCCACGGACCGCTCCAGAGGGTGGATTCCAACCCTCCGAGCGCTCCTAGCTCAGCGTTCCCCCTCGGGACCGACGTCGCAGGCAACGACATCTACTCGCAGATCATCTGGGGTTCCCAGATTTCCCTAATTGTCGGAATCGCGTCTGCAATCGTGGCGAGCGTGGTCGGGACAGCCGTGGGACTGGTCTCGGGCTTCCTTGGGGGATGGGTGGACGAAGTCATGATGCGTTTCAACGACGTAGTCTTGT
>DASQGG010000048.1 GCA_035632695.1 Thermoplasmata archaeon | reverse complement strand
GCATCTGCGGTTTGTAGGACCGGGGGATCTCGTAGGCGAAGTCGTCGACCCGGTTCAGCGGTCCCTGCCAGCCCACGCCCACGTCGTGCCTCCCGCCCAACCGATGGGTCGAATCCACATAAACGTTCGTGCGTGCGCGCGCCGGAGCGCGGGGCGAACGAAAGGTATATCGCCTCACGTGACACTTTATCACACGGGTTGGGACGAGCCCCTCGTAGCTGCCTGGCCCCACGTCGACGCGGGTGCGGATCGACATGCGGGTCCGAATTCAGGACCCGCTCCGTGAGGACGGTGGGGGAGGTAACCGGGGAATGCGGCGCGGGAGGGCGGCGGGGCTCGTCGCGCCTTTTTCCCTCCGGCCGGCTCGGGCGAATCTTCTTATCACGATTTTCCGTTCCCGCGCGCGATGCCGCGGTCATCGCGTCGTGAGGTGCAGTCCGTCCAGCGCGCGGACGGGAAGCTCGCTGCGGTCCGCCGGCAACTCGAGACCCTGAATCGGCGGCTCGCGGAGCAGGAGCGGCGTCTCCGGGCGCTCACGAAACGGTCCGAAGCGAGTGCGCGCCGCCACGCCGTGGTCTACGACGCCCTGCAACTCGGAGATTCCGCGAAGAGGGGGGAGCGGGGCGTGGTCCGCGATCTCCAGGATTCCGTGGAGCGGCTCGAGGATTACCTCCTCAAGACCGCCGACCGCATCGAGACGATCTTTTCCGCCCTGAAGCAGCACCGGGAACTGCTCGTCGGCGTGAACAAGCGCGTCTTGGACGTCGGCACGAAGGACCGGATTCGTCTCGAGCTCGACGTGATGAAGAACACGCTCTCCATCCTCTCCCTGAACGGCGTCGAGTTCGACGCGGCGATCGTCAAGGACATCGACTCCCTCCGCGCCCGCCTGCGCCAGTCGGAGGACTTGGCCCAGCTCGAACGGGCGAAGGCGGACCTCGACAAGAAGTTCGACGGGGAGCTGAAGAAATTCGATCTGGACGCGATCTGGTCGCGGAAGAAGGAGATCCCCGGGTACCGCTAGACCCAGGAACGGGCCTCGGCGATCGACATGATTGCCTCCCGCACGAGCCGCGCCGCGAGCAGGGAGGTCTGTCCGAAATCCCACGCGGGGCTGACCTCGTTCAAGTCCATCCCGACCAGATGGGGCGCGAGCATGCCGAGGAGCCGCTTCAGCTGCATGGGCGCGAGCCCGAAGGGTTCCGGGTTCCCCACCCCCGGGGCGTACGCGGGGTCGACGCCGTCCATGTCGATGGTCAGGTAGACCTTGTCCCGGTCCACGGTCTTGAGCGCACGTTCCGCGGCGCGGGCGATCCCTTCTTCGTGGATGTCGTACACGCTCACAAAGCTGAGGCCGAGCCGGGCGAGGTCCTCGCGCTCCTCCTCGCTGAAGGAGCGTACGCCCATGTACACGACGCGCTCCACGCCTACGTGGTCCGCGCAGCGGCGCGCGGAACAAGCGTGGGACCACTTGTCGTCCAGGTACGAGTCCCGGAAGTCCAGGTGGGCGTCGATGCCGAGGACGGCGACGTCCCTGGGGAGCGAACGCACGACGGCGGGCGCGAGGCTGTGCTCGCCGCCCAGGACGATGGGCACGCGACCGCGCTTGATCGCGTCCGCGCTCATCTTGGAGACGCCCTCGACCATCTCCGCGGACGGGCCGAAGGAGGGCGTGTCGCCCAGGTCGATGAACGGGATGTCGGCGAGGCTGTGCCCGTGGTCCATCATGTACGCCTCGAAGTTGTACGAGGCCTGGCGGATCGCCCGGGGGGCGAAGCGGCTCCCGCCGCGGAACGAGCAGGTCCGATCGTACGGCACGCCGAAGATCGCGATCTTCGCGTCCTCAAGCTTCGCGTGCGCGTCGGCGAACCGCGTCGCGGGCATGGCCTCCGAGAACTCCCTGGGATTATAAGAGGGCGGCGGGAGCGACTACGGCGTCGAGAGCTTGCGGCGGCCCAGGGTCTCGATGTACATCTGCTCCTGGCCCGCCTGGAGCGATCCCCGGAGTTCTTCAGGGACCTCGATCTCGAACGTTTCGTAGTTCTCGAGGTCCATGACCTGCGCCTTGTTCTCGTGGATGGAGAGGACCTGGCCCTTGCGCTTGTCGATCATGGGGACGCGGACCTTGTGGGTCACCGGGTGCACGACGGACCGCTTCTGGCCGTCGAAGATGCCGATCGCCTCGAGCCTCGCCTTGGCCTCGCCATGTTTCCCCGGCTTCGAGAACTGGATGCTGATGATCTTGCACGGCTCGTCGTCGATGACGACGTACCGGTTCACCTTAAGTTCGCGCATCTCGGCCTGTTCCCACGACATGGCGATTCCACTCGGGCCGATGCGGCCGGCCCATTAAAGCCTTTCTCAGCGCCGCCGCAAGGCGCGTGCGTGGGATGGGAGCTTGGGCGGTCGCCGGGCGGGTTTCTCCTCCTTGCGACGTCGGATCTCCGCGACCGCCCGGTCGAGGCTCGCCTGGAGTTCCGCCGCGATGGGTCGGTGTGTGTACGCATCCGCTCGGGCGGCCATGACGATGCGCCCCGCGAATGTTCGGGCAAGGGCACCGCGTTGCCACGGCGGGGCCCGGTGAATCAGTGGATGCTGGAAGAGGACCCCGTGCTTCGGCGGGCGCGAGCCCGTCTTCAGGTGGCGGAAGAGCGCCTTCTCCGCTCCCAGGAGCTGAACGGTCCCTGAGGGGCAGCGAGCGAGCTCCTCCACGCTTCCCGCGAGGGTCACGAGCCGAGCCGCGATCATAGGTCCGGCGAGGTCGGAGACGTTGGGCGCGAGGGACCGGATGGTCCGGTCGACGTAGGCCTCCAGGTCCTTGCGCCGGAACGCCAAGGTCTGCGCGAGCTCGGCCATGCCGCGGATTTCCTTCTCCTCGGGTTCACCGAGCTCCGCGCCCACGCTCTCCCCCACGTCGAGCGGGAGATGCTCGCGACGGCCATGCTCCGCAATCAATGCGAGGTACTCGCGCTCGTCGACCATCTTCGCGAGCTCCGGGAAGTGGAGCCCGTACCATTCCCGGATCCGCTCGACGAGGACGTTCTCCTGCTCCTGCAGGTCGTCCACTGCGGCGACGGCCTGCCCCAGGTGGTCCTCCGGGCGGATGGCCTTCCGCATGCGGCGCTTGGCGAGCTCCACCATGGCCGCGTGGAGCAGGCCGCGGTCGAAGCCGAAACGCGCGGGATTGAGAAACGCGGGCTTCTCCGTCGTGAACCGGCCCCCTGCGCGTTCCAGCCGCGGCTCGAGGACGAAGACCTCCGGAGCGAGGCCCATGAGCTCCCGTTCCTCATCGAGGACCTTCCAGTCCTCGACCTTCGCGAGCCGCTCCGCCAGGGCCTTCGGGTCTTTGGGGAACAGCCGCTCCTGAACGACGGTGCCCTCGTCGATCAGGAAGGATCCGAACCAGGTGGTCTGGAGGTGCATCCCGGGGGCAACCGCGCGAGCGCGTAAAAGGGTATCCGCCTCAGCGCCATCGCTTGGACCGCGCCTTCTGCTTCGGGATGGATTTGGGTTTCCCAATCCTGCCCAGCTCGGAGGGACGCAGGATGCCTTGCTCCGTGATGATCCCGCGGATGTACTTCGCCGGAGTCACGTCGAAGGCAGGGTTGCGCGCGGGGCTCTCCTTGGGGGCCACCGGGTTTCCCGCGAATTGCAGGACCTCCTGGGGGGAGCGTTCCTCGATTGGGATCTTAGGGCCGGACGGGATCGTGAAATCGATCGTGCTGCTTGGGGCCGCCACGTAGAGCGGCACTCCGTTTTCCTTGGCCACGACGGCCTTCATGTACGTGCCGATCTTGTTCGCGGTGTCGCCGTTTGCGGCGATCCGGTCCGCGCCCACGAGGACCAGGTCCACCTCGCCGCGGCTCAGGAAGTGACCCGCTGCGCTGTCCGGCAGGATCGCGTGCTCGATCCCTTCCTGGAGGAGCTCCCAGGCGGTCAGCCGCGCGCCTTGGAGGCGGGGCCGGGTCTCGCTCACGTAGACGAAGAACTTCTTGCCTTGTTCCTTCGCGACCCGCATCGGTGCGAGCGCCGTGCCGATGTCGACCGCGGCCAACGCGCCCGCGTTGCAGTGCGTCAGGATGCGAGACCCGTTCTTGATCAGCTTGGCGCCGTGCTGGCCGATCTTGCGGCAGCGTTCCACGTCGTCCGATGCATATCGTTCCGCGGCCGCGAGCGGGTCCTCGCCCGCGTTGATTGCCTTGGACATGAACTCCAGCGCGTAGAACAGGTCGTGGCCCGTGGGCCGTGTCTTCCGGAGGCGATCCGCGGCCTCCCGCACGTTCCCTCCCTGGCGGTGGACCTGCGCGATGCCGTACGCCGCGGCCGCACCGATCGCAGGCGCACCGCGCACGACCATGTCCTCGATCGCGACCGCGAGCTCTTCGAGGCCATGGGCCTCGTAGACACGGATCTCGAACGGCAGAAACCGCTGGTCGAGGAGCTTGACCACCCCGTCCTCGAACCAGACCGTCCGCACGTCCCGCGCGCCGCCGTCGATCGTGACCCGCACGACGGTCCCTCAGCTCTTGCGCAAGGACGAGAGGAGGTTCCCGAGCCCGGGACGGCCCAGTTCCTTCTTCATGTCCCGGGTCAGGTTGTCGTAGTACGCGACCTGCTGTTCGACGCGGACCAGCTCGCCATCCAGGCGGTGCCGCTCCTCCTCCACCTGGTCGAGGGCCGTGAGGAGCCGGCGTTCCCGCAGCCGCCAACGCTCGAATTCCCTCTGCGTGGCGTCGAGGGCGCTCGGCATGGGATCACCGCAGCGCCGCGGGAGGCAGTCGCCGCTCCGCGTCGATCTGGGGGCTCTTGAGGCTCGACAGGAGTGCGTTGTACTCCGCGACCTTCCTCCGGACGCGATCCAGTTCCCGCTGGAGGTACGCCTTCCGACGCCGGAGCTGGCGGAGTCGCTCGCGGATGCGGTCTCTCCGCTCGCGCCACTTCTTCCGCTCGTCCAGGGCGAGCAGGACGCCGGACGGGTCCATGGTGTCGGGAGTCCAGAAGGAGCCGGGTATTTAACCGTGCTGATAGCCTCAGTCTTCTTCGATCGTCACGGCCGGGACAAGGTCCCGGAGTGCGTGGGCGACGCCGAAGAGCTGGGCCAGGAAGTCCCGCGCGACGCCCTCCGCGGTATCGAGGCCGATCACGAGATCGAGGTCCTCGACCCGCGCGACGGTCACGAGCTTCGCGACGATCTTGTCCGTCGCGGCATCCGTGACTGCGACGCGCGCGATCAGGTTCGCGCCTTCGCGGGAGGTCGACAGGTGGATGGCCAACCCATGCCCGTGGAGCTCCCGCTTGACGATGGCTCGCTTCTCCTCCGCGAGGTCTTTGGACACGATGCGCACCTCGCGATCGACAGACGCGACGGCGTAATGAAGCTGCCGCACCTCAGGGTCCCGGGCTGCGGAGCGTCACCTCGAGCTTCTTCTCGCGGCGGCGTTTCTCTCGGAGGCTTCCCTCGGGCACGAGGCTGCTCCGCTGGCCGCCCAGGATCCCCGCGACGCCCTCCCGGGACGCCCGCGCGTCCGTCTGGCAGTGGACGCAGTGGTCCGGACACGCGCTCGGCGGGATGTCGGGCTCCGGGTACGAAAAGATCCCGCCCTCGTAGTTGCGGATCACGACCTTCTTGTCGCTCTCGCTGATCATGTAGTTCGGGCCGAGCGGGACCTTGCCCCCGCCGCCCGGCGCATCGAGGATGAACAGGGGAACCGCGAAGCCCGAGGTGTGTCCCCGGAGGGCCTCCGCGATCTCGATCCCCGTGGAGACGCGCGTCCGGAAGTGCTCGATGCCCTCGCTCAGGTCGCACTGGTAGAAGTAGTACGGGCGGACCCGGTTGAGCACGAGCTTGTGGACCAGGTGCTTCATGATCGTGGGGCAGTCGTTGATCCCCCGCAGGAGGACCGTCTGGTTCCCGAGCGGGATCCCCGCGTCCGCGAGCATGGCCAGGGCCGTCGAGGCCTCCGGCGTGATTTCCTTGGGATGGTTGAAGTGCGTGTTGAGCCACAGCGGGTGGTACCTCTTGAGCATGGATACGAGCTGCGGGGTGATCCGCATGGGCAGGGTGCACGGCGCACGGGATCCGATGCGTACGATCTCGATGTGGTCGATTTCCCGGAGGCGCTTGAGGATGTGCTCCAGGTACTCGTCGTTCACCATGAGCGGGTCGCCTCCGCTCAGGAGAACGTCCCGCACCTCCTTAGTCCTCTCGAGGTACTCGAACGCGGGCTCCAGGTCCTTCGTGGACATGGCCCCGTGGGAATGGGCCGTGAACCGGCGTCGCGTGCAGAAGCGGCAGTACATAGCGCAGTAGTCCGTGATCAGGAGCAGGACGCGGTCTGGATACCGATGGGTCAGGTGGGGCACGGGGGAGTCCACGTCCTCGAAGAGGGGGTCGTGCTGGTCCGCCCCGGAGAAGTGGGTCTCCTGGACGCGCGGAACCGCCTGGAGCCGCACGGGGCAGCTCGGGTCGTTCGGATCCATGAGGCTCGCGTAGTACGGCGGGATTCCGAACTTGAAGTACTTCGCGCAGTCCACGATGCCGCGCTCCTCGTCCGGAGTGAGCGGGAGGATTTGGCGCACCTCCTCCAGGCTCTTGACGACGTGGGCGGCCTGCCATTTCCAATCGTTCCACTGCGCCTCGGTCACGTCCCGCCAGAGCGGGATTTCCTGCCAGTGTCGAACCTCACTCGCGGCCGCCCCGGTGGCGGAGCGACGAGGTTCTGCAACGACCATACGACGGACCTCCGGTCATCCGTTCGAATCTGTGGACGTGCGATGCTTGGAGGCGGGATTTAGCGCCATTGTACTTTCAATTCCCATTTCCCCCATTCTTCGCCCGAGGTTCGATGGAGATTTATACGACCGCGACCCTTGCGCGCCCCCGCCGGGCTCGTGGTCTAGTGGTTATGACATCGCTCTCACACAGCGAAGGTCACCGGTTCGAATCCGGTCGAGCCCACTTACTTTCCGGTTCGAAATCTATGTCTCCTGAACCGTGAATCTCGGACGCATGGTTCGAGTCCAGCCCAAGGGAGGCCGCGAGCCCCCGACACTCATCAAGACGGAGTGCGGGGATGTTGCCGACATGGTCTGCGGCCATGCTTTCGACATGTATGGAGCGGGATTCATTGGCAATTTGGCGTGCCCGTTATTCTCTGGTGCCCTATGCTCGCTGATCAATCTCCCTTCCCATGTCATGGCCCGTAGGATTCCGAGTCTGGTCATGGAGGTAGCCTGACGGAGAAGAAGTTCGTCTTCGCAATTCGACCTCCACCCGACTCGCCCGGGGAACTCCCGAGGGCATGGTGGCTCCCTGGTGCTCTCGGCCCCCTGGCAGTCCTTGAGGCATCGAAGGGCGGGCTGAGAATCATCTGTCGGTCGCCGCAGGGTAGTGCGCTGCAACTCATGGCGGGAATCGCTGTCGGGCTTGCCCTGGTCGGGGTCTACGCATCGACGGCTTTCCTCATCATCACTGCGCTCGGGGTGACGCTAACTTCGGCCGTCGCCGGGTACTCAGTCGCCGGGGTGCTGGCCATCCTCATCCTGCTTCCGGTGTACCCCCACGTACGGAACCTGGCGGCTTGGCATCCTCTCGACTACTCGGTCCCGATTCAAGTTCTGGAAGCCACACTCGGCATGTTTCACCAGGAACTCAAACTTCTGGGGGAGGGTCACGAAATGCGGGAGCGTACCAACGCCAGAAGAGGGACAATCACCGCCGCCCTGCGCCTCGCGCATCCGCGACTGCCGGAATCCGAGGCTCGCAGATGAGGTTTCGAGTGCGGATGTCCGCAGCCTTCATGTTCAACTTCAGTGAGGTGCCTTCATGCACCTCTATTTGGACGAGGCGGTAACCATAGTGGAGCTCTCCCTTTGACAGGCGCGGATTCGACGAAGGACAATTGGCACACGCAAAATGGATGCAGTTGACCATTGGCACCGAGATCGACAACATCGTGAGGGAGCTTCCCCTGCGCCAATCGTAGGTCATCCGCAGATCTCAGGTAGGCCTTTCCAAAGGGATTTAGGGCGCGGGTGATTCGCTGATACCACGAGCCTCTTCGGATCCCTCAACTCGATTGACCTCGCCTCCCTCGTCCTGCGGCTCGCCGTCGGCGGCCTAATGATCATCCACGGCTGGCCCAAGATCAAGAACATGAAGCAGCCCGCCGCATGGATCGCGAGCACGGGGTGGAAATGGGCCGCCGGGTTCGCCTATCCCTTCTCGCTCCTCGAATTCCTGGGGGGCGTGACCCTGGTGATCGGATTTCTCACGCGCATCGCCGGCCTCCTCTTCGTCCTCGAGATGATCGCGACGACCATCTTTGCGCGAGAGGAGCTGGGCAAGAAGCTCCTGGGCGGCTGGGAGACGGACCTGCTCTTCCTGGCGGGAGCCCTTGCCCTCGTCTTCCTGGGGGCCGGCGCATGGTCCCTGGATGCCCTCCTGGGCCTCTAGCCGGCGATCGGTCGAGGGGTGTCAGCTGGAGTCGAATCGGCATTATCCCCCAACGGGGGCAGGCGGAATCCGAACCGACCGTCCGGCCGCTCGGTACGGCTCCCGGTAGGTCGGGACCTGATATAACGCAAGGCTGTTCCGCGATCTTAGGATTCATCGTCTAGGGGCCTCACCTCGAAGAGCCCAAACCGGAATTGGTTCGAATCCGGTCGACGGCGTTCTCTCCCCAGGATGGGGACGTTCTTGGCACCGGACGACCCCCGGAGCAGGCCTTCTTCGTCCCGTGGCTTGGTTCCCTCATGCCAGTCCTGTCGGTCGGGCACCTTTCCCTCTTTGGGAACGATCCCTCACGTTTAGCGTCTCGGTGAGAGAATTAGAGCCGAACCTTGTACCGCACGACTCGGTTGTGTTCACGGAATCCGTTCTTCTCGTACACTCGCCGGGCGGGGCCGTTGGAATCGTCTGTGATGACGTACATCACGGAATGGCCTGCCTCGCGCGCCTGCCGGATGGCCGCTCGGACGAGCCGCGTTCCGATTCCTCGGTCGTGGTAGTCCGGATGGACGTGGAGCTCGTGGAGCTCCGCCCACCGCCCAACCCCAGGGTCGAACCATGCGGGCTCGAACGCGGGGCCCCACATCACAAGGCCGACCACCTGGCCGCCCACCTCTGCCACAGTCAACCGGCTGTTACCGTAGCGCACCGCGTTGTCCACGAAGAACATGGGGTAGATGCGGCAGATGTCCGCGGCGTCGTCGATCCGGAACGGCCTAAGCTTCGCCCGGGAGTGTTTCCGATGCGTCATGTCGCGTTCGTACCACCTCCCTTGTCCGTTGCATAGGTCGTTAGGTGGAAAGACTTTGTGGCTCGTCCTCGTGGTGGTTCGTCCCGAGAGCCTGGGGCGTCATGGTTTTCGCTGCGAAGACGGGCCTCGAGAACCCAAACCGGAACCGGTATGGGTCCGGTCGAGCCCACTCTCCCTCCGCCGCGGGGTGCAATCGGGTACCGGAGTGATGCGCTGGGTTGCTCACCCCCGCCCCCTCTCCGGCGGGATCCTACGTGCTCCACCCGGGCACAAGTGACACGGTTCGTGGGTCCCGAACCGACCGACACGCGGTCTTCATCCCGGTTTCTCGCCATCCCAGCGACACGAACCGGGATGGGCTTCGCATCCCGGCGTCGCGTCAGGGTTGCGGCAGGGAGGGAACCGAGGACGCGGTGAGCGCTGCGACGAGGACGAACACGAGGGCGAGGGCGCCAAACGGGATGAGCATCATCCACCGCGGCTCGTACTTGAGGTGCATGTAGTACGCGACGACGAGGCTCGCCTTGAACGTCGCCAGGAGAATCAGGCTGGAGATCCGGAGCACGGATGGGGCGACACCCGCAAGGGACGGGAACGTCTGCGTCGAGATGTAGACCTCGATGGCGGTGACGACGGCGAGCGCGATGAACACGTACACGTAGGGCCGCCGCACGGGCTCCTCGGTCGCCGTGACCCTCGGGACCGCCGTTGCCGTCTCCGCCGCCATGGTCATTCCCTCAAATCAGGTACACGAGCGTGAACAGGAAGATCCACACCACATCCACGAAGTGCCAGTAGAGCCCGACGAGCTCGACGGTCTCATGGTTCTCCTTCGTGAAGCCGCCCCTCCAGGCCTTCACGTTCAGGTAGGCGAGGGCCAGGACGCCCGCGGTCACATGGGCCCCGTGCGTCCCCGTCTGGATGAAGAACGCGGGACCGAAGTTCGTGTTGACCCCGTAGGGGGCCGTCGTGAACGTAAGGTGGTCCGCGAAGTACAGGTGGTAGAACTCGTTGGCCTGGAACGCGAGAAACGTGAGGCCCAGGAGCATGGTCGCGGCGAGGAAGTACCGCATGCGTTTCACGTCGCCCCGCCCGATGGAGGCGAGGGCCTCCACCATGGTGAGGCTCGAACAGATGAGGATGAAGGTCACGAAGGCGGTCCCGGGCACGTTCAAGATTTGGCCCGAGGTCGCCCACGGGAGCGCGCCGGGAGTGGCCGTCACGCGCAGCCGCACGGTCCACGCGGCGCCGATGATCGCGCTGAAGAACATGACCTCGGTCGCGAGGAAAAGCCAGGTCGCGAGCTTCCTCGCGCTCACGCGGCCGAGAACGGGCAGGTTCTCCGTCCCCGGCCCGTAGTAGGCGCGCGGGGTCGTGTGAAGGTCGTCGCGCAGCCAGCCGATCGCGCCGCTCACGAAGACGACGAGTCCGAGGATGAGCAGTGGGATGTTGACGAGCAGGCCCACGTAACCCACGCCGGCGCCGATGGCGATGACGAGAGGCCACGGGCTGCCGTGGTGAACGTTGGGCTCTCGGTATCGCCTCGTCCTGGCCTCGGCCATGCCCGCCCTCGGTCGGCGGCGCTGAAGGCTCGGTCGGCTTTAACTTCTTCGGTTATCCGAAATCCGGAGGCGACGAACGTCGCCGCGTCGAGACGAAACCGCTGCGAGAAACGAGCCGCGCCTCAGTTCGGACGATAGACCCAGGGGTTGTGAGCCAGTGAGAGGAACAAGTCTCGGGACTTGGACCACTCGATGAGCCAAAGGGGAACCGCGATCTGCGGGCCCTGGGGGCGCATCCGCATGCGATCGTCGTTCCTCGCTGCGCGGATAAAGCCTTCGGCATTCGTTCTGATTCTTGTTCTTAGAAGCTAGAACGCACCCACCTGCTGCCAGACGCTTGTGTTGATTCTCAGGCTAGACGCCTTGCCGCTCGCAGGCTATGGTTGTGTCATGCGCAGAGACGTGTGAGCCCAGCCCAGGTCTCCTTATCGTGCGCAACCGTCCCGGCGAAATGGCTTATACGCGGGGTCCGGATGCGGGACGAAAGGCGCGATAGCCATGCCCACAATCCGCCAGATGAAGACGAAGCTGGTCCTCATGGGAGAGGGCGGCGTGGGCAAGACCTCCCTGATCCGGCGGTTCGTGCTGAACGAGTACCAGGACACGTACATGCACACGATCGGGACCAAGGTGAGCAAGATCGAGCTCACCGTGCCGCACGGTGCGGACGTGGAGGTCCGGATGGACATGTCCATCTTCGACATCATGGGTCAGCACGGGTTCCGGGATCTGATCCGGGAAACGTACTTCCATGGGGCCCAGGCCCTCATGGCGGTGTGCGACCTCACCCGGATGGACAGCCTGGCCGCCCTGACCAGCTGGATTCCCTCGGGCCTGGAGATCTCCGGCGACGTCCCCATCTACATCATCGTGAACAAGAAGGACCTGATCGACCGACGGGCGTTCTCCGACGAGGATGTCCAGAAGACCGCCGATTCCTTCGCGGCACCCTGGGTCATGACGTCGGCGAAGTCCGGCGAGTTCGTGGACGACGCCTTCAACGCCCTCGCGGTCGAGATCGTGGAGCGTGCGATGCGCACGGAGCAGGCGCGCGCGGTGGAGCACGGTCTCCGGGACAAGATTCTCCTCTTGCTCGCCAAGCGGGGCACCCTGGGCCTGAAGAAGGCCCAGTTCTTCGAGATTCTGCGGGGCGTGGACTTCGACGAGCTGCAGCGAGAGATGGCGGCGCTCGAGCGGGACGGTCTTATCGTGATCGCCTGGCACGGGCCTGGGGATTTCACGGCGACGATCACAAACCGCGGCGTTGAGGCGAGCGCGACCGCACTCACCGACGAGTGAGCCCAAGACGGGTGCGCGCGTGAAGAAAGTCGAGCTGGAACGGATCCTCCAGTCCCTGGAGCCCGTGCCGTCGCCCCGGCCCGACATGGAGCAGTACCCGACCCCGGCCGGCGTGGTGGCCGAGCTGGGTTTCATCGCGTACGGGAAGGGTGATTTGGAAGGTCGCCGCGTGCTGGACGCCGGCTGCGGGAACGGGGTTCTGGGAATCGCGGCGAGACTGCTCGGTGCCGCCTCGGTGGTCGGCGTCGATGCCGATCCGGCGGCGATTCGGGTCGCGGAGGCCAACGCGCGGCGCGTCCAGATCGATGCCGAATGGCGGACCGCGGACGTCAGGTCGATCCAGGGAACCTTCGACACGGTCCTGATGAACCCTCCGTTCGGGTCGCAGAAGAAGCACGCCGACCTGCCGTTCCTCGACAGGGCGATCGCCCTGGGTCGCGTCGTCTACAGCTTCCACAACGCCGCCACGCAGGACTTCCTGCTCCGGCGCATCGAAGCCCAGGGTGGGCGCGTGACGGACCGGGTCCCCTACGCGTTCCCCCTTGCGCGGACCTTTCCTTTCCATCGGGAGGAGGTGCGCCGGATCCCCGTGATCCTCTTGAGGACGGAGACCGCGAAGGGCTAAATACCGGGCGCCTTCTTTCGTCGGACACACGCGAGGAAGAAGCATGGAACCCAAGATGGTCCTACCGGGCGACCAGATCGCCGTGGCGGAGGAATTTGAGCCGGGCGAAGGCACGTACGAGAAGGACGGACTCGTGTTCGCCTCCACGCCGGGCGTGCTGCATCTCGACGAGCAGAGCCGCGTGGCACGCGTGCGTCCGTTCAACCCGCCCGCGGAGCTCCAGCCCGGCGACATCGTCTACGCCGTGGTCGACGAAATCCGCGGCATGATGGCCACCGCGACCGTGAGTGCGATCCACGGACGGGCCCGCCAGGTGAGCGGCGAGACCAACGGGACGATCCACATCTCGAATGTGTCCGAAGAGTACACGGAGGACATCCGGGACATGTACCACCTCGGGGACATCATCCGGGCCAAGGTCATCCAGACCAAGCCCTCCGTCCAGCTCACGACCGCGGAGCCCGATCTCGGCGTCGTGAAGGCCCTCTGCGGCCAATGCCGCGGGCCTCTCGAACTGCGGGGCCGGGACTTGTTCTGCCCGCGGTGCGAGCGCACGGAGCGGAGGAAGATCGCCCGCGACTACGACAGCCTGCGGCTCGACGTGCCCCCGGCGGAACTCGGCGGCGGGAAGGTGCCCCAGCGGCCTCGCCGCGAGGACCGGGGCGGCCGGGACTTCGGCCGCGGGGGCCAAGGAGGTCACGGGGGCCGGGACCGTCGCGACGACCGGGGCGGCCGGGACCGACACGGCGGGCAGGACCGGCGCGGGCACGGCGGCCGGGACCGCGACCGCAGGGATCGAGGGCCTCGGCATCACTGAGCCGAGGGCGTGTCACGGCTCGATGGTTCGTTCCGAGAATTAGCATTCATAATCGAAGGCAAAGTGATAAGAACCTACCCCGTGTTAAACGACCTCCGGAAGGTCGCGATGGCCGTCTCCAACGACGACGTCATGAAGGAACTCAGCCGTCTCCGCAACGAGATCCAGCAGCTGCGCGAGGTGGTCAACGCGCTTTTCAACGCCGTCTTCGAGGAGTCCGACGAGGAGTGGGACTCGACCCCGGACAAGGACGAGTTCAACCTGTACAACTGACGGACGCGCGCCTCCGCCAATGGGCCTTATATCCGATTCGGCGTACCGTCTTCCGTGTTCGAGCTGGATGCGATCGTCCGGGACCACGAGCGTTGGCGTCTTCAGCAAGTCCTGAACCTCCAGCCCTCCGAAAACGTGATGAGCGAGGCGGCGCGCTCCCTGCTCGCGACGGACTTCGTCCATCGGTACACGCTCCCCGCGCGCTTTGCACCCGGGCTCGGCGAAGCGAAGAACGCGTACCGCGGTACGCGGCACACGGACCGGATGGAGGCGCTGGCCGAGGGCCTCGCCCGTGAGGTCTTCGGCGTCACCCACGCCTCCCTGAAACCGCTCTCCGGCCATCTCGCCGGATTCCTCATGCTCCAGGCCTGCACGCGCCGCGGCGATCGCATCCTCGTCATCTCCGCGGAGCACGGGGGCTACGACGGCTACATGCCCGGGTTCCTCCCGGACTACCTCGACCTGAAGGTCGACTTCCTCCCGTTCGACACGAAGAGCTGGAACGTGGACCCGAAGAAGGCCGCGGACGCGGTGATCGCGACGCGGCCGAGGCTCGTCCTCGTGGGCGCGAGCCTCATTCTCTTCCCGTACAACCTGCGCTGGCTCCGCGGTGCCTGCGACGACGTGAACGCCGTCCTCGCGTACGATGCGTCCCACGTCCTTGGTCTCATCGCGGGCGGCGAGTTCCAGCGACCGTTCCTTGAGGGCGTCGACATCCTCACCGCGAGCACGCACAAGTCGTTCCCGGGGCCGCAGGGAGGTCTCCTCCTGTCCAACCGCGCGGACCTCTTCGACCGCGCCATGGACACGATCATGTGGCGCACGCAGGACAACGCCCACTGGAACCGGATCGCCGCGACCGCGCAGGTCCTCCTCGAAATGAAGACGTGGGGCAAGGCGTACGCAACGCAGGTCGTGGCGAACAGCCAGGCCCTGGGCACGCAACTCGCCAAGTGGGGGTTCCCCGTGAAGTTCAAGTCGCTCGGGTTCTCCCGCTCCCACCAGCTCCTCATCGACGCCGAGAGGCTGAAGGAGGACTGGCACCTGACTCCGTGGGAGTTCGCGGACCGCCTCGAGCAGAACAACCTGATCGTGGACGCCGTGGGCCGCATCGGGACGAACGAGATCACGCGGATGGGGGCGACGGAGGAACACATGCAAGCCGTCGCCGGCCTCATGTCGCGCGCGGCCCGCGGAGAGGACGTCCGGAGGGATGTCGAGGAGCTGCGCTCCCAACTGCACCTCGCCTTCATCCTGCCCTCCTAAGGCGCTGGCGTTGGCCGCGAGGTCGCGTCCGTCGAACGTCGCTTGCCGAGGTAGGTCTCGAGACCGCGCAGTCCCGAGCCGGGTGACAAAGCCCATATGCAGCCCCTCCGTTACTCGCCGGGTGGCTCCCGCGGATCGGTACCGACGCCAGACCGTCCTCCCCGAACTCGGCACCCGAGGTCAGGCGAGCCTCTCCCACTCCCACATCGTCGTCGTGGGCCTCGGCGCCCTCGGATGCGTCGCCGCAGACCTCCTGGCCCGCGCCGGGGTCGGGCACCTGCGTCTCGTGGATCGGGATGTCGTGGAGATCGTGAACCTCCAGCGGCAGACCCTGTACTCCGAGGCCGACGTGGACCGGCCGAAGGCGGAGGTGGCGGCGGACCGCCTGCGGTCCGTCAATTCTTCCATCGAGGTCGACGCCTTGGCCAAGGATGTTCACGCGGCGACGGTCCACGAGGTCCTCGGGACGGCCGATCTCATCGTGGACGGGACAGACAACCTCGAGACGCGTTATCTGCTCAACGAGGCCGCCCTCGATGCACGCATCCCATTCGTGTACGGCGGCGCCGTCGGAACGTTCGGCATGGTCTTCGCGATTCGCTCGCCCGAGACCGCGTGCTTCCGCTGCCTGAACCCGAACATGCCCGCGCCCGGTAGCTTGCCGACCTGCGAGACGGCCGGCATCCTCAACGCGGTCTCCGCCCAAGTCGGGGCCATCCAGGCGGGCGAGGCGATCCGTCTCCTTCTCGGCGAAGCGCCCTCGGGTGACTTGCTGGTCGTCGACGGATGGAGGCCGGAAATCCAGCGGATCCGCGTTGCCCGGAAGGGCGACTGCCCCGCGTGCGGTCGCGGGGAACGGGGGTTCCTCGGCGCGAAACGTTCCCAGGTCCTCGCCTCGGTGTGCGGCAGCGACACGGTGTCCCTTGATCCCCTGCGCCGCGCCCACGTCGACCTGGACGCGCTCGGACGCCGACTCGGGAAGCTCGGCACCGTGCGGCGCGCAGGCAGCATCCTCATCGCGGACGTGGAGGGCCACCACCTCACCCTGTTCCCGGACGGCCGCGCCTTGATTCGCGGCGTGAAGGACGAATCGGCCGCGCGAGCCGTGTACGCGAAGTATGTGGGGGCCTGACATGGGACGACGGGCCATCCTGCTCCTGAGCGGCGGCTTCGACAGTCCCGTGGCGGGGCACCTCATGGCGCGCCAGGGCTTCGACCTAGTCGCGGCCCACTTCTCCCTGGAACCCATCACGGATGCGGGATCCTCGGTCAAATCGAGGAAGCTCGTGGGGATCCTCGGGTTCCCCATGCTGTACGTGGTGCGCGTGGGCGAGGCGTTCGCCGAGGTCGCCCACGCCTGCCGTCGCCGTTTCTACTTCGTCCTCACCAAGCGCCTCATGGTCCGGCTCGCGGACGCGATCGCAGACCGCGAGGACGCGGACGTGCTCGTGACCGGAGAGAACCTCGGGCAGGTCTCGAGCCAGACGTTGATGAACCTCCGCGCGATCGATGCGGTGGCCCGCCATCCGGTCCTGCGCCCGCTGATCGGCATGGACAAGCAGGAGATCATGGACCGCGCGAAGACGATCGGCACGTACGACGTCTCCGTGGGCCCGGAGATCTGCGATCTCCTGGGACCGCCGCGGCCCGCGACGGCGGCCCGGCTCGAGCAGATCCTCGCGGAAGAGACGAAACTGGACATCGACGGGCTCGTCGCCGCATGCCTCGCCCACGTCGCCCCAGAAAGGTTCAAAGGGGAGCGCCCGCCTGTTCCCGAGGCCCTCGGGCGGAAGGCGACGTCGTGACGTACTACCTGATGAAGCCGTGTCGCACGGCGACGGCCTTCGTCTCCACGTTGAAGAAGCCCTCGCGGGTGGACCTCGCCCAGGCCGCGCAGCGCCTCCGCGGCTCGGGGTGGCGCGTGAACGACGTGAAGGTCATGCTCATCCTCGAGGGCGACCCTGAGCTCACGTTGTACGAGAGCGGCAAGATTCTGGTGAAGACCAACGACGCGGACCGCGCGCGGGGCGCCATCGACCGCGTCTACGAGACGATCGGGCTCGCGGCCCCCGGGGTCTCCGCCTAGGTGCCGACCCTACAGTACCTTTTTAGGCGGTTGTCGAGATGGCCGGCGCGGGGAGAGAGGCAGGGTGCGAGCGCGCGTCGCGATTGTCCTCATGCTCGGCGTCTTCCTCGTAGGCACCGGGGCGGCGTACTACCTCACCTCGACGGCAACCGGCAGCCTGGCGATCCGGATTCACGACTCCCCGCCGATCTGGTCCTCCCTGACAATCACCTTCTCCGAGGTCGCGGTCCATCCCGCCGATGCGGCCAACGACAGCGGATGGATCCCCTTGGACCTCAGTGTGACCCGGATCGATTTTCTGGCGGCAGCGAACGTGAGCGATCTCCTCGCCGTGGACCGCGTGGCCCCTGGGACCTACTCGCAGCTTCGAATTGTCGTGAGCTCCGCCCAGGGCATCCTGTCCGGCGGAGCACCCGTCACGATGGCCGTCCGCAACGGCGCGGTCGTGGCGGGGACCCCATTCACCGTCCACGGCGGTGGCACGACCACCCTCACCCTCGATCTGGACCTGGGTCGGTCGGTCCAGCAGGTGGGCGGCGTCTGGGAATTCCAACCCGTCCTCGGTCCGAGCGGCATCGGGTGAAGGCGCGCCGGAATCCTTGTGAGCTGGGACGGAGTGCAGGATGGCATGCGGCGCGTCCTGGATGCGTCGGCCCTCCTCACGGGGCGTCAGTTCCCGGGAGACCTCTTGACCGTGCCCGGCGTCCTCCGGGAACTGCACCGCCATGGGATGACCCCGCAGCTCGAGGCCGTCCTGGAGACTCAGGTCCGCATCGCATCCCCGGGGACCGCGGTCCTCGAGCGCGTGCGGGCCGCGTGCGAGGCCAGCGGAGACGCTCCGCGTCTGTCTCGGACGGACCGGGAGCTCCTCGCGCTCGCCACGGAGGTGGACGGCATCCTGGTGACCGACGACTACTCGATCCAGAACGTCGCGCGTCTCCTCGGCCTGGCGTACGAGCCCGTCCTCGCCCCGGGGATCAAGGAGACGTGGCGGTGGACGTACCGTTGCACGGGTTGCGGCCGCACGTGGCCGGACTGGCACGAGGAGTGCCCGACGTGCGGCGCAGCCCTGAGGACGGCCCATCCGCACGTCACACGTGGAACGCGATGAGGAACAGATCGATGATGAAGAAGAGGACCACGAGGAGCTCGAGGATGAACATGCGTCGTCCCTCGACCTCGGCTTGGGCCACCTGGTAGATGTCGCTCAGGTCGCCCATCTTCTCCTCCACCGTGTGCCGCCAGGATTCCAGTTCGAACTTCTTGGAGCAGACACGGTAGACCTTGCCCAGGAACCAGTCGCCCCAGAGCTTCGAGATGTTGTCGACCTGGAACGTCGCCTCGGAGAGATCCATCCGCAGCTCCGCGAGCTCCTTGAGCTTGCCGCCGCCGCTGCGGAACAGGGTCGTGCGTCCCAGGAGATCTTCGAGGTCATCGTACGCCTTGTCGATGATCTTGTCCAGGTACGCGTCGTACGTTCGCAACTCGAGGAGCTGCAGGTTTGCGATTTCGAACACGGCGAGGGTGTCCTCGTAGGACGCGGTCGGTTCGAGCACGAGGGCCGTCTCCCACTCCACGACGACGAGGTCGTCCTGGTAGTACGAGAGCCAGTTCTTCCAGGTGTCCTCGACCTCGGCGTCGCTGATGTCGTCGGGGCGCGGATCCGACGCGAGGAGCGCGGTGACCTCCCGGCGCCAGCCGTTCGCGAACGTGCGCACGGGGTGTTCCGAGACCGTGATGCAGTAGACCGTATAGGGCTCGGGCTCCACCTTGATCTCGTAGGAGTCGTGCATGTAGGGGACTAGGTCCTCCTCGATGCGCTCCGCGATGCGTGCCCCGTACTCGTCCAGGGATGCGTCCTTCCCGCCCTCCCGGATCCGCACGGTCCCGTAGGGCCGCAGGTCCCGGAGCGTGTCCACTTCGAAGGGCGTCCGGAGGACCACGGACAGGGCGCCGACCCCGTAGAGCTTCACGGCGATCGTGAACGTCAGCCGGTCCAGGTTCGTGTCCACCTCCCGCTGGTCCACGTGGACCAGGAGGGGCTGTCCGAGTCGCGCGTACTTGGGCGCGCCGCGTTCGGAGACGATGCGCCCGGAGAGGAACGGCATGTCGACGCGGCGTTGGACCTCGTCCAGATCAATCGCGGCGCCCAGGTCGAAGAGCCGGTAGTACACGACCTCTCCTTTCATCGCGCGTCCGGGAGAGGCCGCACCGACTTAAGGGATGCGGTCGTCGTCAGGCGCCGTACCGCCGGGCGCGCTGTTGGTACGAGCGGATCGCCCGCAGGAAGTCGATCTTCCGGAAGCCGGGCCAGTACACGTCGACGAAGTACAGCTCCGCGTAGGCGAGTTGCCACAGGAGAAAATTCGAGATCCGCTCCTCGCCGCTCGTCCGCAGGACGAGGTCGGGATCGGGGAGGTCCGCCGTGTACAGTCGACGGGAGAAGAACTTCTCGTTGATGTCCTCGGGTCCGACCTTGCCCGCCTGCGCGTCCCGCACGACGTCGCGGATGGCGGTCAGGATCTCCTCGCGGCCCCCGTACGCCACGGCGAGGTTGAAGCGGTACGCGTCGTAGTCCTTCGTGCGGTTCTCCGCGTACTCGATCGCCTCGACGACCTCCTTGGGGAGGAGCTCGCGGTCCCCGAACACGGTGATCTTGATCTTGTGCTGGTGCACGCGCGCGTCATCCCCGACGCGGCGGAAGTTCTCGGCGAACAGGTGCATGAGGTGCTGGACCTCGTCGGAGGGCCGCCGGATGTTCTCCGTGGAGAACGCGTACACGGTGAGGATGCGGACGCCGACCTCCAGGCACCACTCGAGGACCTCCTCGAGTTTGTCCCGCCCCTTCGTGTGCCCCTCGAGCTCGTTCCCGAGTCCAATCTCCTTCGCGAATCGCCGGTTCCCGTCCATGATGATCGCGACGTGACGGGGGACGGTGCCCGCCTTCACGCTGTGCATAAGCCGCCGTTCATACGCCTGGTAGGCCGCGTCGCTGACGATCTTGGAAACGTCCACGCGCATGGTGAGCCGCGTTCCATAGAGGGGCTTCTATATAGGCATATCTCGGGCCCACCTCGGAGCCCGGCCCGAGGGTGCTCGCCCGGCGACTCAGCCACAAATGTTTAAGTAGACTGGCCCAATTGAAGCGCCAATCCGATTCATCTCATTCGTGTGTGACTCAGCTTGCGCTTGTCAATGAAGCTACAGGAATATCAGGACCTTTACCAGCGGCTCGCGACCCCGGAAGACATCGACTTCCTTGCGGAGAACTTCGGGTACGACAAGGAGCTCCTCCTGGTCATCTACACCCAGCGGGTCGTCCGGGACACGACCAAGCGGTTCTACCGCGTGAAGGCCCAGGCTCGCCGCCTCGCGTTCGAGTGGCAGCACGGGGCCAGCCTGCTCAAGATCGCCCGCCAGTTCGAGTTCCCGCCCATCCTCGCGTCCCTCATGATCCTGGAGCAGCGCAAGATCCCGCGGAAGCAGTTCTGGAAGATGATCCGGGAGTTCGACAGCGTCTCGGACCGCCGGCTTCGGCGCGAGCTCCAGGAGGTCGTCGAGACCGACATCGTGTACTCGCCGGCCGGGAGCGCGAGGCAGTACGCCCGCGGACGCTGGGGCGAGCACAAGCTCCAGTCCTGGCTCGACGGCCGGGGCCTCCTGTACGAGACGGAGAAGGACCTCCGGGCGAAGTACGACAAGACGCCGGACATCCTGCTCCACAAGCCGCTCGAGATGAACGGTTCCAAGAAGTACTGGATTGAGTCCAAGGCGATCTTCGGGGACCCGTTCGAGATCCGGCGGCACGTGAAGAAGCAGCTCGCGCCCTACAGCGACCTGTTCGGCGACGGCACCGTGGTGTACTGGTTCGGCCACGTGGACGACCAGACGTACAACCTGCCCGAAGGCGTAGACATCGTCGACGGGACCTTCTTCGAGGATCCGCTCGTTCCCTATCCGTATGTCCCCGTGAACCAGACCAAGGTGGATGAGGTGCCCATGGAGGCGCAGGCTGCGGACATGGAGCCCTAGGGAAACCAGTCGGAAACGTTTAAGCCACCCTGCCTCTTGTTCGCACCCGTGCCCCAGGAAGAGGTCATCCGCGTCCGCATGCCGCGCCTGAAGGAAGGCGAGGTCTTGGGGATCGCGGACCAGCTCCTCGGCGCGTCCCGCATTCGGGTCATGTGCTCGGACGGCAAGAGCCGACTCGGTCGCATCCCGGGCAAGCTCAAGAAGCGCATGTGGATCCGCGAGGGCGACCTCCTCGTCGTCAAGGTCTGGGAATTCCAGGACGAGAAGTGCGACATCAAGCACCGGTACACGAAGACCGAGGCGTCGTATCTGAGCCGCCGCGGCGTGATCCCGAAGTCGATCAACATTTTCTAGGTCCGCGCTCGGGGGTCCGCCAAAGCCGCAGCCTCACGATGGGCTCCCCTCCTCGAATCGCCAACGGGACCTCCGCACGCCGCAGGTCGTGTGGATGGGCACAGTACCTCCTAATACGGGAAAAAGCCTGTGCCAACCGGAGGGATTCATATCGCCCGTGGGACTGCATTCGCGGTGTCAGGTGTTTCGGTCTGTGTCTTGGGGCTTATCGTTGCGGCTCTAGGTGGCATGGGCACCTTCGTTGGCTTGCTCATCGGAATCCTCGGTGTGGGGGTAAGCTTCGCCGGCGCGGTCGACGAGGCCGAGCGGTCGCGTGCGATGGCACCTCACTGAGGCAGGAGGACGCGGGGCATCGTGTGCCCGGTCGGTCGTCGAAAGGGAACGCGGAAGGGTCACATCCCGCGAGGGCAGAGTGGCGGGAACGGTTCCGCCAGGGCGTCGCGCCGTCGATCGGCCACCCGCCGGTCCAGCGCCACTCCCTGAGTCCCGCAAAGCTCTTAGTGCACGGCATCGTTCGATTCCGCGACGCATGATTGACGAACGCTCCCTTCATCGCCTGGAGACCCAGGTCGACGCCCTCCGCACGCGCGAGAAGGACTCCGACGCACTCAAGACGTACGACCAGGTCTTCGACCGCGCCTGCCTCTTGGTGCTCCAGGAACTGATCAACGACGGCGTGATCGCCACCCTGGACTACCCGGTCAGCACAGGCAAGGAGGCCGTCGTGTTCCATGCCACGGATGCCGCCGGAAAGGGCTTTGCGGTGAAGATCTACCGCGTCACGAACTCGACGTTCAAGACGATTGCCGTCTACATCGAGGGCGATGCCCGGTTCAAGCGGGTCAAGAAGGCGACCAAGCCCACGATCTTCGCCTGGGCGCAGAAGGAGTTCCAGAACCTGGTCCGGATGCAGGAC
>DASQGG010000047.1 GCA_035632695.1 Thermoplasmata archaeon | reverse complement strand
ATGCACGTGGGTCAGTTCGAGAATCTACTTCCTGACCTGTCGAGCCGGATGGTCACGTTTGGCCAGACGCCCCAGGGCGGCCACGTTGCGCGTTTTGACAACGGCGTCTACTTTCACCCTGTCCGCATGGGGAGCTACATTGTCTGGAACAACGTGATGCAACTCCATTTCTACCTCTTCTTCAACCCGGATGGATCCCACGCTGCCCCCGGCTTTGACGCCTTGGGCACCCTCCTGACGGGATACTTGAAGGATGGCGTCTATGTGCTCCGCGCACGGCATGATTCCGCGGTCCGAGCCAATCTGCTACGGGTGCGGGACGAGTTCAGCCTGGGGCGGTTGACGGTGGTGTGCAGGACAAAGGACCCAGTCCACGTGCCATCAGTAGTGCCGGGCGTCTTCTCCGAGGCGTGGTCCGTGCTCCTCCCGAGCCGACGGCGAGGCCCGGACGGGTACAACTGGCCGGACGTAGCTACGAGCATTGTGCGCTCACTCGATACAGTTCTCCAGCTTCTCGTGGCGGCGGGGCCCACGCAGAGACCCAAAGCAGCCGAGCCTCGATGACCGCGCTTGGCCGGAGCGAGCGCTACGTCTCCCTGCGCTCTTCCTTCTCTTTTTGGAGCACGCGGACGTGGTCGCCGCGAACGGTCACCGGGATGCGGACCATGGCCTCGAACAGCTCGACCGTGATCTCTTCCTTCGTCTCGTCGATCTTCTGGACGCGCGCCTTTTCGCCCTTGAACGGGCCTGCGACGAGCTCGACGATGTCCCCTTCCATGATGCCGCTGACCACGGGCTTCGGCGTCAGGTAGAGGTCGATGTCCGAAAACGAGATGCCCGCCTTCTCGCCCTCGCCCTTGACCACGCCGCGTGCGCGGCGCACGCCGCGGACGAGCTCCTCGAGGCGGTCCGGGTTCATGCTCTCGACGAACACGTAGCCGCGGAGGTTCGCGGGCACGAGGATCGCGAACACGCCGAGATCCTTTCCCTTGGCCCGCGCGAACAGCGCGTCCGCGACCGCGCGCTCGTGGCCGATGGAGCACTTGACCGCGAGGACGGCCTGGCGGGCCGTGAAGCTCAGCGTCTTGAGGTCCGAGGCGGTCGGGTTGCTCTTGGAGATCGCGTTCAGGACCACGTTCAGGCGGTCGCCGAACCGGGCGCCCTTGGGGCACGTGATCTGGACCGTGAGCTCGCGCTGGCCCTCGGGAATCAGGAGGATCTCCTTCTCCACGAGCTTGGTGAACGTGACGTCCCAGGGCTTGTCCTCGACGCCCCAGATCTTGATCCCCCACTCGGGCGGATCGGGGAGCTCCGAGCTGTAGTTCAGGTCCACCTTGATCCGGATCGTGTCGTCGTCCGTGCCCGTGTTCGTCACGACGACGGGATACTCCTTGACCTGGCCCGCGGTGAGCGTGATCTTCTCCTCCTGGAGCTCGAGCTTCACGCCCGGATGGCCGACGGGTGGCCGCTCCTCGGGCTTGGGCTCCGGCTTCTTCTCCGCGCCCTTGGCGAGATCGTCGAGCAGTCCCATGGTCTCCGCTCCCCTAGATCAACCGAACAAACCGGCGAAGAACGAACCGCCGTACCGCATGATGAAGTAGATGATGAACCCGAGCGCGCCCACGGCGATCAGGCCGAGGCCCGTGATGATCAGGACCTTGCTGTACTCGTCCGACGTGGGCTTGCGGGCCATCTTCAGGATGCGGCCGTACTTCCCCTTGCCCAGGCGCTTGAGGCGCTCCTCGATGCGCCGTTGGACCTCCCAACCCTTCTCGATAATCTCCGCCATGAGTGGTAGCCCTCACCGAACGATGTCGACGCCCGCGGCGGGTCCGCGGATGTGCTCCCCGGGGCCGAGGATCTGCTTGGACCGCACCCCGGTCAGGATGAGCATGACCCGGAGCTTGTGCTCCAGGGTCTGGTCAATCGCGGCACCCCAGATGATCCGGGCGTTGCTCGAGATCCGTCCCTGGACGATCTCGGCGACCTTCTCCGCCTCGGACACGCTCATGTCCACGCCGCCCGTGACGTTCACGAGGGCGCCTGTGGCGGCGCTGATGTCCACGTCGATCAGGGGCGAGTTGATGGCCTCCTCGATCGCCTCCTCGGCCCGGTTCTCCGAATCGGACTCGCCGAGGCCGATCATCGCGACGCCGCCGCCCTTCATGATCGTCTTGATGTCGTTGAAGTCCAGGTTCACGAGGCCCGGCTTCGTGATCACTTCCGTGATGCCCTTGATGGCCCGCATGAGCACGTCGTCCGCGACCTTGAAGGCCGCATTCAACGCCAGACGCGGCACGAGTTCAAGGAGTTTGTCATTCGGGATGACCACGACCGTGTCCGCGAAGTTCCGGAGCTTCTCGAGGCCGTATTCCGCATTCTCCGCGCGGATCGCGCCCTCCGACTTGAACGGAAACGTCGTGATGGCGATGGTCAGGGCGCCGGCCTCCTTCGCGAGCTGCGCGATCACGGGTGCTCCGCCCGTGCCCGTGCCGCCGCCGAGACCGCACGTCAGGAACACCATGTCCGCGCCCTGGACCACGGCCCGGAGCTCGTCGCCCGCCTCCCGCGCGGCCTCCTCGCCGACCTGGGGCAGCGCGCCCGCGCCGAGGCCTCTCGTCGTGCGACGCCCCAGAAGGAGCTTGTGGGGTGCGCGGATGATCAGGAGGTGCTGCGCGTCCGTGTTGCACGCGTACAGTTCCGCCCCGACGATGCCGCCCTCGACGAGCCGATCGATCGTGTTGCAGCCGCCTCCGCCCACGCCGACGATCTTGATGTTCGTGCGAAGGCTCGCGAGGATGCGCTCGAGCTCGGCATCTTCGGTCCCCATCCCAATCGCCGCGGTGGGCGATTCCGGGAGCCGCGGCTCGTCCGCCGCTCGGGTGACGACTTCCCTAACAATGGAGTCCATGATTGGGCCTCCGGCTACGCGAGATGCGATTCGAAGCAGCCGCAATCGCCAGGTAGCGGAGGGCCGCTAATAAAGGTTTTCGAGCCTTCCAGGGGCAAAAGCGAGTCTGGCTATCCGGTAGCCGTGTTAGTCCCCCGACCGATGAGTTAGCACGAGCGGGGAACGCTTAAGTCTCCCTAACCTGGTCGGAGGTCGAGGCGATGCTTCGTGGCAAAGAATGCGTCAGCAGTGGGGCACCTTGGGTTGCTCTTGGGGCTCTTGGCGGTGATTCTCGAACTGAACCAGATAGCCGGGCAGTCGAGTTCGATTGCCGGCACTGCTAGCTCGGCGTTCTACACGGCGCTCATTGTTTGGGTCATTGCTGCGGCACTCGTGGTCGTGGAATGGTTCCTGACTCCCCGTTCCCCCTGAACCAGGCCCACTGTGCCGTCCCTCAACTGGGAGGATTCCCTCCAAATTGACAAGTTGGGCGCGACCCGCGCAGCCTCAGCACCAGTTGCGGGCGCGGACCTCCGTCTCGTAGCCTGCAGGTATCGACGCCAGCACGGGTGGAAGCAAAGGTGTCCGGGTGGCGACGCCGCCACCCGTTCGTTCGTTCTCTCGGAGGAAATCGACCTCAGTGAATGACGTCCACGCCCACCCTCGCGCGTTCCTCGGCGGGATCTCGGCGGCCGACGATCTGCTTGGACCGTACGCCCGTGGCCACGAGCATGACGCGCAGCGTGTGCTCGAGAGTCGGGTCCACCGTGGCGCCCCAGATGATCCTCGCCGTCGGCGAGACCTTGGCCTGGACAACCTCGGCCACGCGCTCCGCCTCCGCGATCGTCATGTCGTTCCCGCCCGTGACGTTGATCAAGACGCCATGCGCGCTGGACACGTCAACCTCGAGGAGCGGGCTGTTGATCGCTTCCTCGATCGCCTCGATCGCGCGGTTCTCGCCCATGGCCTGGCTCTCGCCGAGGCCGATCATCGCGACGCCGCCGCCCTTCATGATCGTCTTCACGTCGTTGAAGTCGAGGTTCACGAGGCCGGGCTTCGTGATGATCTCCGTGAGGCCCTTGATGGACCGCATGAGGACCTCGTCCGCGAACTTGAACGCGTTGTTCAGGGACATCCGCGGCACCAGGTCCAGGAGCTTGTCGTTCGGGATCGTGATCACGGTGTCCGCGGCGTCGCGCAGGCGCTCGAGGCCCCACTCCGCGCTCTCCATCCGGAGCTTACCTTCGCCCCGGAAGGGCAAGGTGACGACGGCGATCGTCAGCGCGCCCATCTCCTTGGCGAGGCGGGCGACGTAGCCGCAGGAGCCCGTTCCCGTGCCGCCGCCGAGGCCGCACGTCGTGAATACGATGTCGGATCCGTGGAGGATCGTCCGCAGCTCCTCCTCGGCCTCGCGGGCCGCCTCCTCGCCGATCTGGGGCAGCGCGCCGGCGCCGAGGCCCTTGGTCACGCGGCGGCCCAAGAGGACCTTCTTGGGTGCGGTGATGTGGAGCAGATGCTGGGCGTCCGTGTTGCACGCGTACAGCTCGGCGCCCACGATGCCCTCGTTGTAGATGCGGGCGATCGTGTTCGACCCGCCCCCTCCGAGGCCGACGATCTTGATGTTGGTCTTCATCTTGCTGAGCATCTCTTCGAGCTCAGAGTCGACACGGGTGTCTTCGAAGGCGGGGGTTCCGCCTTCGCGGGCCAGCACGTCCTCTAGCATGGAGTTCATTGCGTCACCTGCAGCCTGAGCGAGTTCATCCCATCCCGCAAGGTGGGCTCGTATTCGGCGCACGCTATTTAAAAGTGTCTGACGAACGTCCGCCGATTTGACAAAGGACCATCGTCGCGTGCGTCTCACGACGCGCGTTTCGGCGGCCAGAAATGCCGCAGCCCCAGGAACTCCAGGTAGACCAGCCCCACGGCCACGATCGCGGAGAGCACGTAGGGCCAGGCTTGTGCGGTGTCCGTATATTGCAGGATCGTCCCGACCACCATCCCATCGAGCAGGAGGCTTCCCATTCCGTACCAGTACTTCGCGTACCGTTGGCGGAGCCATTCCCGCCACGAGGCCTCGGAGTCGAACGCGCGGTTCTCCTCGCGCCGCTGTTTCAGCGGACGTACCTCGTAGCGTTGCCGATCCGGCGAGGAATCCGATCTCACGCGATGCTCCGTGGTGCCGCGGAGGCCGAAAGGCCGCCGGCGTGCTTTGCCCCTTTGGGTCGGGTCCGACGAGGCATGCGGCGGATCACAGGAAGGTGGCCTGGCACGCCTTCCGCGTCGCGTTCACGGCCCCCGGTGGCGCAGCGATCATGACGACCCAGTCCGTGACCTGCCGCAGCTGAAGCGCACGGCCCAGCGGGCTCACGCGCGAGAAGGGACGCGCCTCGCCATCGTCCAGGATCATGACCTCCGTCTTCGCGATTCGAGGCTCGCTAATCAGGAGCTCGGGCAGCGGAACGTCCACGATCACTTGCCCGGGATCGAGCCCTGCGCGACGCGCGATCCGATCCTCCATCCGGCGGCGATCGCGGGCGGACTTGAAGGACGCGAGGGCGGCCTTCGCCTCCTCGGACAGCTCGTCCCGGTCCAACGCGAGCACGCGCTTGTACAGCTTGCGGTAGCGGACGCGCAGGGCGATCTCCCGTTGGAACTTGCCCTGGTGCACGAGCCAGGTCAGGAGCTCGTGATCCACCATCTTCTGGACGTCCGCGATGGAGGCCTCCGAGCGCTCGACCGCACGGGCGAGCATCTGCTCGGCGATGCGCACGGTCTTGTGGAAGTACACGGAGGAGTACATGAGGCCGCGAGCCACGAGCATGCCCTCCAGGGCGGGGAGGCCCTTGCAGTCCAAGGCGAGGGAGCCGTGGTGGAGCCGCAAGGTGAGGAGGAGCCGCGCGATGTCGATGCGACCTTGGCTGACGCCCGTGTAGTGCGCGTCCCGCAACAGGAAGTCGATCTGATCCGCGTCCATGGGGCTGTGGATGATCTGGCCCAGGTACCGGTGCTCGTCGGCGACCCCGCGGCCCCCGAACAGGCCGCCAGGTTCTGCGGGTCCGCGGATGAGGGCCGCGACCTCCCGGGGCGAGACGCCGTGTGCGTCGAGGACCTCGTGGATTCGCGGCACGTCGGGGAACGCCTTGCGATCCTCCTTGCTCACGTTGTCCTCCTCGCCCGTGATCAACCGCTGGGTGAGGTGCATGTGGTCCACCGCGAGCTCCCGGCTCAGCACGTGCTCGAGGGTGTGGGAGTACGGCCCGTGCCCGACGTCGTGAAGGAGGCCGGCCGCCTGGACGAGCTCTCGCTCCTCTTCGGACAGATCGAGGGCACGCGCCATCTCGTTGGCGACCCAGCTCACGCCGAGGCAGTGCTCAATCCGGGAGTGGTTCGCCCCCGGGAAGACGAGGTACGTGAGACCGAGCTGGCGGATCGAGTTCAGCCGCTGGATCTCGAGGGTCTCCAGAAGGTCTTGGATCAGCGGCTCCAGGCGAATCGTGCCATGGACCGCATCGACGATCGTCTTGGGACCCGCCATCCGTCGCGCACAGAGGGCGCGCTCATAAAAAGCTTGTCCGGCCGCGCACGCTAGTTGTAGGTTGCGCGTCCACGCGGAGGCGGCGTTCGAAAAGGTTCAATTACCCTGGCCCAGATGGGCCGCGCGCGCCGGGGTGACAGAGCGGCTAATGTGACCGACTGCAGATCGGTTTCTAGAGGGTTCGACTCCCTCCCCCGGCATGCAACGATCGGTTGAACCGGAACCCTCGCCGGTGGGCCCGAAAGTTACTTGCGCGCGATGATTAATGGAGATGCCGGGGATGCCTGCACGGTCGTCCTCGGATACTCCATCAGCTTCGCGCCCTTGGCCATCCCTCTTGGAATCATCCTGGTGGCCTTCCTCGCCAAGCGGTGGGGAACTCTGGAACGCGGAACGCCGCGGAAGGAGTTCAGGACGAGCCTAGCCGTGGTCATCGTCCTCGCGGGACTCACCGCGGGCTTCATGGCCGAAGGTGTGGCAGACTACGTGCAAGCGAACGGATGGAAGTTCCAGTTCCAGGCATCGTTCGGACTCAAGGGTGTCGGTCCCTCTATCGTCGTCGTTCCGGAAGTCGCCGACCGGAGCCTCCTCGCTCACCTGAGGCTCTGGTCCGGCTCCGCGAACTGGAGTTACGTGGAGACTCCCTACGGCCCGGGCCTGTACGTGGTCGTCAGGGAGGACCTGACGATCCTCTACGCAGACTTCCTCATCTACCCGCCCCCTGCTCAACTCCCCGACACGAGCTTCACGATGACGGGCTCATGGG
>DASQGG010000046.1 GCA_035632695.1 Thermoplasmata archaeon | reverse complement strand
GTTCGCCATGGAGATCGTGCCGCGGGCATTGTGGTTGCTCGGGGGCAGTTCGTCCTTGATCGTGTAGCCGGGGCCGCCCCTGCCCGTCCCCGTGGGGTCGCCGCCTTGGATCATGAAGCCGGGAATCACTCGGTGGAAGATCACGCCGTTGTAGAAGCCCTTCTCCGCGAGCTTCCGGAAGTTGCCCGCGGTGATGGGCATGGAGTCGTCGAAGAGTTCAAGGCGGATCGTGCCCAACGTGGTCTCCAGCTGGACGTGGCTCATGGTCTCGGGCCCCGCATACCGTCCTTCCCCTTAAGCCTGCAGGGGCGCGTGGTTAGGGCGCGGGCTCACAAAGAACCCCGGTTGAAGTATCTCCCCGCTCGTTGCCCTCCCGATGTGGGCCCGCAAGCACCTCGCCGTGTTCCTCGTGCTGGTTTCCCTGACCGTCTCGGCGACCGCGGTCGTCGTGGTGACGAGCGCGCCGCAGGCCGCAGGCCTCCTGCCCTTCGCCAGCTATGCGGAACTCGCGGGCTACGTGAACGGGGCGCACTCCGCGGAGCAGGGCTCCATGTACCGGGGCGGGCTCATCGCGGGACCCGCGACTCCCGGATACGCCGCGCCCGTGATGGGGGCGCCCACGACCCCGTCCCCGCCCTCGTACTCCGGGACGAACGTGCAGGTGACCGGCGTGGACGAGCTGGACATGGTCAAGACGGACGGCACGTACATCTACATCGCGACCCAGGGCCAGGTGGACATCCTCCGTGCGTACCCGGCGACGGACCTCCACGTGGTGAGCCGAATCTCCCTCGGGAACCTGACGTACGCGTCGACGGGGAACAACGCGACCTACGCGGTCGGTCTGTTCCTCAACGGCTCCGAGCTCCTTGCGGTGTCCGACACGTACGGAATGGGGTGGGGCGGCTACGGGGGCGGTGTGCTCCCGCCCATGGTCGGCGCACCGAGCCTCGTCTTCGGACCGACACCCGCCGCATACGACCCGCCTCGGACCTTCGCCTTCCTGTTCGACGTGTCCGAACCGGCGCATCCCGTCCTCCAGCACGTGGTCGCCGTGACGGGCTCTGCTTCCACGGGACGCATGGTGGGCTCCACGGTCTACCTCGTCGCGACCCAGTGGATCCCCGAGGTGAACGGAACCACGCTGCCGCCGCAGCTGTGCGTCGGCGGATCGTGCCGCGACCTCGCGCCGGGGGAGATCTACCGCGACCCGCAATCCGTGGACGCGTGGGAGTACACAAACCTCCTCGCCATCGACCTCGGCACGGGCGCGGCGAAGCCCATGGCCGTCGTGACGGGCGGTGCGTCCGTCCTGTACATGTCGCCCACCGCGCTCTATATCGCGTTCTACAAGTGGATGATCCCGCAGGCGGGGCCGATGACCATGCTGCGGCCCATCCAGGCGGGCGGCGGTTGGACGACCATCTACAAGCTCGTGGCCTCCGGGCTCGACATCACCGCGGCGGCCTCCGCGAACGTGGATGGGACCCTGTTGAACCAGTACTCCATGGACGAGTGGAACGGGATGCTGCGCGTCGCGACGACCGTCCGCAACTTCGGGAGCGACGGCGACACGTCCTCGACGTACAGCAACGTGTACGTGTTTGACGCCGCCCTCGCCCCGCTCGGCTCCGTCACCCACCTCGCGCCGGGAGAGAGCATCTTTGCGGTCCGATTCCTCGGAGACCGCGCGTACGTGGTCACGTTCCGCCGAATCGACCCCCTCTTCGTGATCGACCTGTCCGATCCCTCCTCCCCCCAGGTCACGGGCTCCCTCGCGATGCCCGGGTTCTCGAACTACCTGTATCCGTTGGATGCGGGGCACCTCCTGGGCGTCGGCAACGACGCCCTCCCCGCGGAGGGGAACTGGTCCTGGTACCAGGGGCTGAAGCTCTCCCTGTACAATGTGACGAACGAGACCGCGCCCAAGGAGCTCGCGAACGTGTCGATCGGGGATCGGGGCACGCAGTCCGAGGTCCTTAACGACCCCCACGCGTTCCTGTACATCCCGCAGCGGGAGCTCGTCGTCCTCCCGGTGGATCTGGCGGTCATCAATGCCAGCCAGTACCCGGGCGGCGTTCCGCCGTATGCGTGGGGCAACGTGGTCTGGCAGGGGGCCTACGTGTACCGCGTGAACGAGACCACGGGCTTCACGTACATCGGGCGGATCACCCAAGGCAACGGCACCGTGACCGCGTCCTGCGGCTGGTACGGCTCCCCGACGCAGATCCGTCGCTCCCTGTACATCGGCGACACCCTGTACACGATCTCCGGTTCGGAAGTCATGGCGAACTCCCTGACGAACCTGTCCGAGATCGCGTCCGTGGTGTATGCGACGCCCTCCTCCACCGCGTACGGGTGCCCGATCCTCGTCGAGTGACTTGAGACGGCTACGTCTAGTCAACAAAGGGTGCCGCCGCCTTGTCCTCGCGACGGACATGATCGCGGATCTCGAGGCGGCCTACACGCAGGCCGTGGAGCGGGCAGGGGCAAGCACGGTGAGCATCAGTGTAGCGGGAGCCTTCCAAGGGCCGCCCTTCGGGCCGTATGCCAGGCGGGGCATCGGCTCGGGCGTGGTGCTGGATACCCAGGGCCACATCCTGACGAACGCCCACACGGTTGACGGCGCGGAGAGGATCCTCGTCGGCCTGGGGGACGGACGGGTCCTCGGGGGCCGCGTCCTCGGCGCCGACGCGGACACGGATGTGGCCGTGGTCCAGGTGGATGGGGACCACCTGCAGCCCGCGGAGCTCGGGGATTCGGACCGCCTCAAGGTGGGCCAACCCGTACTCGCGATCGGCAACCCGTTGGGTCTGCCCGGAGGGCCGACGGTGACCTCGGGCGTCGTGAGCTCCCTCCAGCGGAACATCCGCCTCGGGGACGGGGACGGCCTCCAGGTGATCCAGACCGATGCCGCGGTGAACCCGGGGAACAGCGGAGGGCCCCTCGTGGACCTCCAGGGTCGCGTGATCGCCCTGAACGCCGCCACGATCCCCTACGCGGAGGGCATCGGCTTCGCGATTCCCATCAACGTGGCGCGGGACGTCGCGGCCCAGATCATCGGCCACGGCAAGGTCCAGCGGCCGTGGCTCGGTGTCGTGGGCTACGACGTGGACCGGCGGCTTGCACACTACTACCAGCTCTCAGTGAGCCAGGGGGTCTTCCTCGTGGAGCTCTCGGAGGGCGGTCCGGCGCGAGCCGCGGGCCTCCGAGTGGGCGACGTACTCACGTCCCTCGACGGCAACCCACTCGGGGGCGTCTCCGATCTCGTTGAGGCGCTTCGCGGGAAGAAGATCGGGGACACGGTCGAGGTGGGCTACGAACGCCAGGGCGGCCGGACAGTGCGCATCCCGCTGGGTACGCGGCCCTTCTAGGACCGGGGCGGGCCCAACCCGGATGGGAGGAAGCGGCCGCCGACCACGGATCCCGCGGCCGGTCGTGCGCGCACGCGCTCGCCGAGGAGCCGCTGCGGCCCAGTCCTATTCCCGGACGAGGCGGTAGCCGATCCCGTCGCCCATCTTCTGCCCGTACCCGAGGGAGATCAGGTGCATCCCCATGGGCTCCAGGTAGCGGGCGGCCTTAAGCGGCCCAGCGTCGACGGGCTCGAACCCGATGTCGCGCCCGAGCCGCATCACGGCCTCCTTCGCCTGCGGGGTGTCCCCGGCCACGTGGAGCGTCAGGGGCTGGCCCGCGAGCTTCCCCGTGGACATGTGGCGCGCGAAGACAGTGTTGAACGCCTTCACGACGTTGGCCTCAGGCACAAGCTTCTGGAGTTCCTCCCCGCCGGACGTCGTGAACCCGACCGCGAGGTCCATGGACGGCGAAATCACGTTCGTCACGTCCACGACCGTCTTGCCCTTCAGCGCTCCTGGACCCATCGCACGGACCGCCTCCTGGATGGCGGAGTAGGGGACTGCGAGGATGACCGCCTCCGCCCATTCCGCCGTGGATCGGCTCGGACCCACGGGAATCCCCCGGGGCGCTCGGGTCTCCGATGGCTGCCGCGAACCCATGCGCACCTCGTGTTTCGCCCTCTGGAGGCCCTTCGCGATCGCCGTGCCCACGTGCCCCGTGCCGATGACAGCCGCCCGCAACTCGACGCCACCTCGGGCATCGTAGGCGGATTCCCTACACGTACTCCATCCGATTCGGCGTCCGAGAAAAACGATTAACCGCCCCACGAGCTTTGGGTTCGCGCGGCAGCCGGTGATCGGTTGGGCAAGATCGAATTCGAGGCGAGGCTCATCGCCCGTGGACCAAGCGGGCCTGGGTGTTCCTCGACTTCCCCGTGAAGGCGAGTCGGCAACTCGGCACCCAAGGCCGTGTCGCCGTGCGGGGGACGATGAACGGGCATCCGTTCTCGATCTCGGCGTTCCCCACCGGGGACGGACCGCACCAGATTGCAGTGAACAAGGAGCTCCAAGCTGGCGCCCAAGCGAAACCCGGGGACCGCGTCCACGTGGTCCTCGAGGTGGAGACGGGGCCACGCCAGGTGACGGTGCCCGCGGACCTCAAGCGCGCCCTTGCGGGCGTCCGAAAAGCCAGGGCCAATTTCGAGGCGCTCTCGTACGGCCACAAGAAGGCGTACACGGATTGGATCACGGAGGCGAAGAGGCCCGAGACCCGCAAGCACCGGATCGCGGAGGCGCTCACGCGGCTTTCGAAAGGCAAGGGCCACTTCTACTGATGGCGGCGGGCGCCTCGCTCCCGCAACTATAAAACCGGAGGACGCCTCATCGGTCGGGAATGCTCTCCGACGCCTTCGGGCGCGAGGTCACGGACATCCGGATCAGCGTGACCAAGCGGTGCAACTTCGGCTGCATCTATTGCCACGACGAGGGCCTCGGTCCCGTGCTCCGGCCCCGGATGCCCCACGACGAGGAGATGACCGCGGACGAGGTGGAGCGGATCGTCCGCGTCGCGCGCGAGTTCGACATCCGGTCGGTGAAGTTCACGGGCGGCGAACCCCTGGTCCGGCTGGACATGGAGGAGATCGTGGACCGGACCGTGCGGCAAATCGACGACGTTTCCATGACGACGAACGGCTCCATGCTCGCGAAGCGGGCCGAAGCGCTGCGCGACGCAGGCCTCAAGCGGGTCAACGTGTCCGTGGACTCCCTCGATCCGCAGGCGTTCCAGGATATCCGCAAGGGGAGCCTCCAACCCGTTCTCCAGGGAATCCAGGAGGCGCTGCGCGTCGGCCTGAAGCCTGTGAAGCTGAACATGGTCGTGTTCAAGCAGACCCTCCCCTACATCCCCGCGATGATCGACTACATCGGCCACGGCGAGGGGCTCAAGCTCCAGCTCATCCAGTTCATGCCCGAGCTCGTGGACCACAACGACTGGATGGTGGATATCGACGGCGTGAAGAAATGGCTGGAGTCCCGCGCGGACGAGGTCCTCGTCCGGGAGATGCACCACCGCCACATCTACCTCTTCAACGGCGCGGAGGTCGAAGTCGTCGACCCCGTGTACAACGCGGAGTTCTGCATGAACTGCCACAGGATCCGCGTGACGCACAAGGGCGAACTGAAGGGTTGCCTGAACCGGAACGACGACCTCATCCCCACACGAGGCATCGACCTGGATGGGCTGCGGGACGCCTTCCGCCGCGTGGTCGCCAACCGCGTGCCGTACTACGGCGCGTACGTCAAGGAGTTCCCGCGGCGCCATCCGGAGACTGCGTCGGCCGTCGACTTCCCGCCCGCGGCATGAGCCGTCGGAGCTTCACGGTCGCGTCCCGATGACAGCCCGGGTCCGCGGTCAGACTTCGAGCGCCTTCTTGACGTTCGCGGCAAACTCGTCGGACTGCTGCTTGAGCCGCGACTTCATCATGTTGTCGATGATCCGCGCAAGCGGGCCCTTCGCGGTCGCAGCCATCGTGTACTTGATACGGGTCGCGTCCCCCGCCGGAGCGAGCTCAATCGTCCCGAGCATCTCCATGTTGTCCGCCACGCCGCGGAACCGGGCGCGGGACGGTGGCACCTGCTCGATGGTCTCTGTGTCCACTTGAATCCGCTGGGAAAGCGGCCCGATCTTCACCTTGAGCGTCCACTTGGCTCGACGGTCGTCGATCACCTCAATCGCCTCTACGCCGGGGACGCAGGTCCCGACCTTGCGCATATCGCTCAGGAACGCCCAAGCGCGGTCCACGGGCACACGGACATCGAACGTGACGGTTCCTTCCGGCATCGCCTCAGCTCCTCGTCGCGGGGATACGGCTCTCGCTGCTCACCTGCACCCCAGAGAGCGGCGTGTTGCTAATCCCGCGCTCCTCGTAGCCGCAGTGCTCGCAATGGATGTAGATTCGGACGGCAAGGTAGTACCAGTTGTACGTCGGCTTGCCGCAGCGCGGACAGATCTCGGGGTGGTTCGGTTTCATCCGTCCCCGCGGAATGAAGCCCGGTTGATAAACCTCACGCTCTCGGTGGTCCCGCCCATCCCATCGAAGCACGACCGCCGGAGGGGACGATTGGCAGCGCGTCCCGGAGGCTGAGCTCGGCCACCGGGTCGGCGCCCGCCTCGCGGACAATCCGAGCGTGCAGGTGGACGCCGCGTCGCGGGCGTGCCGCGACCCTCAACGTGGCGTCCCACGTGTCCTCCGGGAGCCGGTCCTGGAAGAGCCCGTCGAGGTGGCGAAGGAACGAGCCCGGGGGGTCGGACCGAACGAAGTCCTCCACGGGGTTTCCGAGGAGGACGCCTCGCTCCTTCGCGAGGAGGGCCTCCGCCATCGGGTTCGCGTCGAGGATGCGCCCCGCCCGATCCACGAGGAGGATCGCGTCCGGGGCGGAGTCGAACAGGGCGCGGAAGATGCCCATGGTGCGCAGGCTGTCCACGACCGCTTTCCACTCCGTAACGTCGGTCACGAGGCCTTCGAGGGCGACCACGTTGCCATCGGGCGCGTAGATCGCATGGCCCTGGTCCCAGACCCACTTCTCCTTGCCGCGCGCGGTGCGGATGCGGTAGTGGATGCCGTACGGCCGGTGCTCCTCGACCGCCACGGCGGTCTCGCGGGCGACCCAGGCGCGGTCGTCCGGGTGGATCAGGTCTCGACCCGCGACCCGACGGTTCTCGAGCAGGTCCTCGGGCCGGTATCCGAGCAGCTCGAAACAGCCCTCGCTCACAAACTCGTTCGTCCACAGCTCGTCGAACCGGGTGCGGTAGGCGACGCCGGGGAGCTCGCCGAGCATCTTGGACAGCGCGCGCTCGCTCTCCCGGAGGCTCTCCTCCGCGCGCTTTCGGTCCACGACCATGGCGATCTGGGAGCAAACGAACTGCAGGAGTCCCCTCTCGGCCTCCGTGTACCGGACGCCCTCCGTGTAGCTCTGGACGACGAGCGCGCCGAACACGCGGTCCTTCACGATCAGGGGGACGCCGAGCCAGTCGATCGAGGGCGGTCCGATGAGCTCCACTTCACCGGAGTCGACGAGATGCTGGAAGATCTCGGGCGAGGCGAGGAGCGGCTTGCCCGTGCGGAGGACGTACTCCGTGAGGCCGCGCCCCGCCGGCTGCGGGCCGGGCGGGCTCTCCGCCTCGTCGACGAAGTAGGGGAAGCTGAGCGTGTCCGTCTGGGGGTCGTGGAGGGCGATGTAGAAGTTTCCCGCGGGCATGAGCTCGCCCACGATGCCGTGGATGGCCCGGAGCACGTCCTGCAGGTTCTCCGCGGCGGAGGCGAGCTGCGAGATCCGGTAAAGGGCGGACTGGACCCGCTCGGACCGCACGCGCTCCGTGATGTCCAGGGCGACCCCGAAGACGCCCAGGATGGGGCCGTCCCGTTTCCGGAGCGGCTCGAGATGGACGTCGAAGACCCGGCCCTGCCACTCCTGCTCGAAGCGCGCGGTCTCCCCCGCGAGGGCACGGCAGTGGGCGGCGATCAGGGGCAAGTTGGGATCCTCGCTCTGCGCGAACTCCTGGACCGTCGTGCCCCGGGCTTGATCCGGCGTCATCCCGATGCTCCGCAGCCCGGAGCCCACGGACGACGTGAAGCGGAGGTCTGTGTCCGTCGTCCACAGGATGAACGGCGCCTGCTCGCTCATCACACCGACGCGTTCCTCGAACGTCCGGAGGGCTTCCTCGGCCTTCTCGCGCTCCGCCGCCCCCTGCTCCAGGGCGCGGCTCTGCTCCAGGAGCCGGGCCCTCGTGCGCGCCTTCTCGATCTGGTCCTCCACCTCGACGGGGAGGACCTCGTTGTACCGCGCGGTCTTCACGAGGTAGCCCGTGGCGCCCGCGTGCATCGCCTTCACGGCCTGGTCTTCCGTGCCCGCGGCCACCACGAAGACCTTCGGCGTCGTCGGCAGCCTGCGGACGAGCCCTTGGAGGACCTCGAAGGCCGCGAGGTCGCGCACCCTGTGGTCCAGGACGATCGCGTCGAACGGATGGGTGAGGGCGAGGCGCAGGCCTTCCGTGCCCGAGGCCACCGCGGTGACCTTGAAGCCCCGGCGCCCGAGCGCAATCGCGCTCAGCGTCTGGTGGTCCTCGTTCGCGTCGATGATCAGGACTTCGCGGAGGGGGCCCGAAGGAGGGCTCTCGTTCGCAGGGCTCGCTTTGGCGACCATGGCACCTCGTTGGGGGTTTGGATGCGCGGTTTGAGGAGAGCGATTCTCAGCCGACTCGTTGCTATAAAGTACTTGCGGGGCGATTCCCAGTCGACATAACATCACCGGACTTCGTCGCGACGGCGAGCGGACCGTGGAGTGACCGGTGACGAAAGAAAATCGCGGGGAAAGATTGAAGCCGCTCTACGACAGGACGCGAGGGCCGTGAAGGTCGCCGTCCTCGGGATCGGAGGCCTCGGGCGGATTCTCGCCCTCGAGCTTGCGTCGGATGCCCGCGTCACGGATCTCGTCCTGGCGGACAAACGGGGCGACCGGTCCAAGGCCCTGAAGTCCATCGGGCACGGCGTGAGCGTGCGGCCCATTCAGGTGGACGTCGGGGAGCCGGGTCCCCTCCGGGACGCGATCCACGGCGCCGACCTGGTGATCAACGCCACCCTCCCGGACTACAACCTGCCCGTCATGGCGGCCTGCCTCGACGTGGGCTGCTCCTACATCGACCCCTGGGGACTGAGTCCCGTGGCCCCCGCCGAGCGACCCGGCGTGCTCGCTCAGCTCGACGAGGACGCCGCGTGGAAGGACCGCGGGCTGACCGCCGTGGTCTCCATGGGGTCCGACCCGGGGCTCTCCAACGTCATGGCACGCGCCGCGGCAGACCGGCTCGCGACGCTGGACGAGATCCGCATCCTGAAGGCGGCCGCGGGCACGGGCGACTTCGACGGGTACCCGCTCTACTCCCGGACCGTCTTCCTCCGTGACGCCCTCTCGCCGCCCACGATCTGGGACGGGAAGCAGATCGCGCCGCAGCCGTTCGTGAGCGGGGAGGAGGACTACGAGTTCCCGGCGCCCGTCGGCAAGCGGCACCTGTACCAGTTCTACCACGAGGAGGTGCTCACGCTGCCGTACCGCCTCGGCCGTCCGGTCGGGAGGGTCGTGTACAAGCACGACATCAACCCCGAGCTCGTCCGCGCGATCGCTGCGTTGGATTCCCTCGGCCTGCTCCGCGAGGACCGACGGATTCTCCTGGGGAAGGGGGCGATGACGTTCCGGGACGCGTTCCTCGCGACATTCCCCGAACCCTCGGCCCTGATCGGCCCGATTCCCGGCACGATGGCCATCGTCTCCGAGGTGATCGGCTCCAGGAAGGACGGTTCCCGGGCCCGAGTGCGGGCCTCGTTCCTCCTCGACCATCGGGAGGCGAACCGTCGGCGCGGGGCCACCGCGGAGCGCTACGTGACCTCCGCGGCCGTGGCGTCCGCGGCCGCTCTGCTCATCGGGAAGAAGATGCCGCGCACAGGGGTCCTCGCCGCCGAGGAGCTTCCGCTGGGCGCTCTTCTCCCCGAGCTCGAAGCCCGCGGCGTTGCCTTCCGGATCGAGGAGACCGCCCCGTAGGCCCGCGCGTCGGCTCTTTATGGCACGATCGCGTTCCGGCCTCGGCGGCGCTGAAACCCCATGGCAACCATGAACTCCACACTGACCGCGCTGAAGGGCGTGCGCGTGGGCCACGCGGAGGACCGCCACATCCGCAGCGGCACCACGGTCGTCCTCCTCGACCCGCCCGCCATGGCCTTCGCGGATCCGCGGGGAGGATGGCCCGGCAGCTTCGACACGGCCGCCTCCGACCTGGGCAAGACGTTCATCGACCGCCACGCCCTGTTCCTCACGGGGGGCGACGTCTACGGCTACGACGCGTCCGTCGGCATCCGCCGCTACCTGCTGGAAGAGCGGCTCGCGAGACCGCGGGGCGGGGGCAAGATGCCCGCGATCATGGGGACCAACATCTACGACCTGCACTTGGGTCCGCTCGGCGGGCGGGACTACGCGGACCTGGGCTACCGGGCTTGCGGAGCCGCGAGCTCGAGGCCGGTCCCCCAGGGGACCGTGGGCGCGGGCACGGGCGCGACCGTGGGGCCTTTCTTCGAGGCGCGCGGGCTCAAGGGGACGAAGGGCGGCATCGGGAGCAGCGCATCACGGATCGGCGCGTGGACCGTGGGCGCCTTGGTGGTCACGAATTGCGTCGGGAACGTGTACGACTTGGCGGAGCAGCGTACGATCGCAGGGACCCATCGAGCCGGTGCGCGCGGGTTCCTGGAGATGGACGATCTCCTCGGGGAGTACTTGGAGCGGTCGACGACCCGGTTCGGAACAACGATCGGGGTTCTGGGGACCGACGCGCCTCTGGATCACGAACAGCTCGCGCGCCTGGTCGAACTCGCCCATGACGGGATTGCCCTCGCCATCCGCCCGGCCCACATGTCCACGGACGGGGACACGCTCCTGGGCTTCTGCACGGGCCGCCGGCGGACGAAACGGCTCGACTACCGCGCATTCGACGTCCTGCATCACGTCGCGGTGCGCGAGGTCGCAAGGGCCGCGGTCCACGCGGTGCGCCACGCGACCGGGCTCGGCGGGTACGAAGGACTCGCGGACTCCCGCTGACGAGGTCAGGCGAGGCGCTTCTCCTGGATCACGATCCCGTACTCCGGGAAGTGCTTGAGGAACGGCTCGGGATCCAAGACCTCCAAGGGGAACGCGCCGCGGCGCGTGATCTCGCCCCGGGCCAGCATCTCGGCCGCCATGGCCATCGGCGCGCCGACCGGGTAGCTCGTCGCGTTGAACCCGTACCTCCGGTAGCACTCCTGGTGGTCCAGGGTCATCCAGAGCATCCAGCCCGCCTTCTCGTCGGCCTTGAGCCCCCGGACGACGACCGCGAGACACGCCGGCCCCTTCGCCTTGTCGGAGAGGGTCTTCGGATCGGGCATGAGGGCCGCGAGCATGTCGCGGGGCGCGACGTGGACCTTCTCGCCGGTCGACTTGACCTCGACCTCGATCGGACGTCCGCGGTGCAGCCCGAACTTCTGGAAGACCTTGAGCGCGTGCGCGAGGTCCTCGGGGATCGCGATCTTGAAGTCCATGGACTCGAGGCCCTTCCCGATCGTGAGCGGGAGGGTGTTCGTCTCCTCGTGGTCCACGTTGTACACGGTGAGCGGCCCCACGGGCGCGGGGAACTCGAAGACCTCCTCGCCTTCGAGCGAGCCGAGTCGGAGGAGCTTCCCGTCGCGGAAGGCGAGCGCGGGCATGAGGACTTCCTCGATGAGGGTGTCGACGGACCAGAGGGAGGCGAACTCGTATCCCTCGACGGAGCCCGCGTCCCCGTCCCGCACCTCGATCTCCTGCACGACGTCGAGGCGGTCCGCGCCCACCCGCGCGAGGATGTTCGAGATCCCGGGGTCCTGGCCCATCCCGAGGAGGGCCGTGAGCCCGGCGTTCCGGAAGGCGTCGTCGTACGCGAGCTGGAGCGCCTCCGGCGGCGCCGGGACGATCTCGCCGGGCTTCTCCTTCGCGAGGGCGAGGTCCGTGGCGGCGTCCATGTAATGCACGCCGGCCTTGAGGCAGGCGTCCATGATCTTCAGGTTAAACCGCGGCAGGACGAGGTTGAGGACCATGTCGTTGCCTTTGAATGCCTCCGCCATCGTGTCGACCTTCGAGGCGTCGATGCGGTCCGCGATCGCGACGCTCGCGGGCAGGCGCGCCGCGAGGGCCTTCGCGGCCTCGAGGCTGCGGTCCGCGATGATGAGGCGTTCGACCTTCGGGCTCTTCGCGAGCAGCGTGGCGGTCACGGAGCCAATCGCCCCGGCGCCGAGTACGATGACCTTCGTCCTATCCCTCTATCCGGGTCCAACCACGGAGGGGGGTAATGTAGCTTCTCGCCTGGGAGTACTAGGGGTACATATGGTCTTCGGGAACCGCGACCCGGGACGATGGATACTTATCACCGGCGTCCCGTCCCCCGAGACGGACCCGTCGCCTAGCACGGATAGGGCTCCGGATTTCTAATCCGGCTGTCGTGGGTTCGAATCCCACCGGGTCCGTTCCACTGCAGCAAGATCGAATCAATTCGGTCGCGGACCGCCAAGATGGGCTTCAGAGCCCCGTGCCTGTCGTTCCCCACCATGGTCGGGCCTCGCAGGTCCGGCCCAATTCGCCCGCGCGATCATCACGCTACAAGCCCTCGGGGTTTCAGGATAGGCTCTTAAAGCGAGTATGGAAAGATATAGAATGCTCGGCCGGCCTGACCTCCACGATGCCCACTCGTAGCCCCGATGTTGACGCGATCATCGATGCAACGCCGGACGAGCGCGGCATCATCCTCGCGCAACTGCGGGATGCCATCCACGCCGCCGACCCCGAGATCGTCGAGGCCGTCAAGTGGCGGAAGCCGAGCAGTCCGCTAGGCGCGGCCGTCTTCGAGCATGACGGCATCATCTGCATCCTCATCCCACTCAGGGGGCGCGTTCGCGTCAGCTTCGCTGCGGGCGCGAGCCTCCCCGACCCCAAGAAGCTCTTCAACGCGCAGCTCAACGGCATGTCGAGGGCCATCGATTTCCCGGTGGGCGGCAGGATCGACGTGGCCGGTCTCGAGGCTCTCGTTCGAGCCGGCGTCAAGCAGCGGATTGGCGTAAAGCGCAACGCCGCAGAGGCCGCGAAAGCGGCCGCGAGAAAGAACGCCGTCCGCTGACTTCGCAGCCCTCGGCCGCTCGGTCCAAGTCTGGCTCGAGAGGGGCAAATACGCCGACGCCGGCCGCGTCGCCAGTCATAGGCTCGGACCCCAACGTCATCATGACGGACGGAAGAGACTGCCGCATGACACTGTCCAAAAGGCGTTTCGGGCACCGGCTCCCACCGGGTGCGTAGCCCTCGTTGAGGACCGACCGGACATGGGGACACGCGTAACGAGCTCCGCCTCCCATCGAGGCGCGCGCTCTCCGGGGACCCGAGTCCCGAGTGTCAGGGTGGGAATCCGGTGCAGTCTCCACGCAAGGGCAAGGATTACGCCAAGCGCGAGAATTCACGTCGACGCGACGCGTTCCGCGAGGTCGCGAATCTCGATCGTACGAAGCTTCTTCTATCGGTGGTGGCTCAACGAGCCGTGATCGACCACCTGAACGCCTACGCGCTTGCGGTTCAGGACGTCCGGACGTGCGCGGAGTTCTACGAGAAGAAGATCGGCTTGGAATTGAAAGAGCTCCAGGACGACTTCGCGTACCTTACGTTCCCAGATATGGCGAAGCCTGGCGTGGCGCTGGTCTCTCAGAAGGGGGTCGGCGAGGAACTCTCCGAGGGGCAGGTTCGCCCGGGCGAGAGGATGGCTTGCCGGGGCTACTTCGCCGTATTCGTCGACGATGCCGACCGCCTGTACAAGGAGCTGAAAGCGAAGGGGGTCCATTTCGTGAAGGCTCCCACCACACGCCCCCACGGGCAGCGGTACGCCTACTTCGAAGACCCGGAGGGTAACCTCTGGGAGATATCGCACTTTCCGAAGAAGTAGGGGAACGGAGGGAATTCATGCCGGCCAAGCAGGACGAGCACGCGTCCAAACTGCCAAAGGCGAGATTCTTCAGCGTCGCGGTCGTCGTCTCGGATCGGAAGAAGTCGGTGGAGTGGTACACCAAGAACCTCGGCTTGGATCTGGTCCAAGACATGGGGCACTGGGTGACCGTCGGCCGCAAGGACGGGAGCGGACTCATCCATCTCTGCCAGACGTCCGAGATCGGGATGGACGAACGCCCGGAGCCAGGGCTCACGGGGATCGAGCTGAACCTTCCCGGCGACTTCCGGGCCGCCTGTGCGGCGCTCGAGGCAAACGGGGTGAAGTTCCGGAAGGGGCCTACCGAGGAGGATTGGGGCTGGTGGGCGGGGGTGCTGGACCCGGACGGCAATGAGCTCACGCTCATGCCGGAGGGCCAGTAAACCACGGGCACTGGTGCTGAGTTCGGGAGCTGACTCACGAATCCCATCCGGAGCCCTGGCACGTCCATTCGTTGGTGCCCCACCGGTACCAGATGCTGCAGCACTGCCGGCCCGGCCGCGCTACAGACCCTGGATGCGGGTGGCCCCGAGGAACTCGGCGAGACTCAGGAGGGTCTCCCGCAGCGCAGATCGCGAGAACCGCGCGCCCGGCTCCGAGTGGACTGCGTGGACCCGCAGAATCCGGTTCCCGCGGTCGAGGGCGGAGTCGACCCTCCCGACGATCCGCTCTCCCGCGAGGATTGGCAGAGCGTAGAACCCGTAGGCCCGCTTCGCCTTGGGCACGTAGATCTCGATCCGGTACCGGAACCGGAAGAGGTCCTCCGTCCGCTCGCGGTCGTAGATGAGCCGGTCGAACGGGGACAGAAGGGTCATCCGTGACGGGAGCGGCTCGCCGACACGGTCGAGCGAGCCCTTGTCCGCAATCCATTCGCCGTCGACTCCGAGAACGCGCACCCTCTCCCCGACGTCGCGGTACATGGACGATGGCCTCACGAGACCAAGGGCGCGGAGCCGCCGGCGGGCCACGGTGTCTTCGGAGGCGGGAGCCGCGTTGAGCACGGACACGGGCAGGACGCGCTCGGGCAGGTCCCAAACCCGCTGGCCTCCTTCCCGTCGGCTCACCATGACCTCGCCTCGGGTGCTCAGGAAGTGGAGCATCTGGGTCACGTTGCGCCCCGCCGTCCATCCCCCGGAAGGCCATGGCCGTGTGGCCCGGTCCTTCAGGTCGCGGCTAAGCAGGGGACCCCGTCTCCGAATCTCGTGGAGCACGTATCGGCGAAACGACTCGTTGTCCCGGAGCCAATCCCCCACTCGTCGCTGCCACGCTCCCTTGTCTCCGGGGAAGCGGAGCATCTCTGGCTTCACGAGCGGGTAGTCCTCGGAAGGGAGGACATAGGCCCGCCACTCGAAGAGCGATCGGTCCCGCCACAGCAGGCGGTCGAGTCTTGTGCGGTCGAACGGGCCGAGCCGGCTCCACAGGACCAGGAGATGGCTCGGTGCGACGCGGTTCGTCGGGTCGAGCTGCAGGAGGCCGAGCCGACGGACGACGTCAAGGACGTCCCGTACGCTGCCATCGAGCGCTTGCGCACGAATCGCAATGCGCCTCGCCTCGGCAGGACTCAGTTTCGTGGCCGTCACGGGACCCGGGCCTCAGCTCCACGATGGAATGTGCAGGGCCGATTAAGT
>DASQGG010000045.1 GCA_035632695.1 Thermoplasmata archaeon | reverse complement strand
GTCCCAGGGCGGCCAAGCGGGTCTCGAGGTCGCGCGCCTCGGGCTTGGAGAGGCTCTTCCGGTGCAGGTACGCCAGGGTGGCCTCCGGGGTCCGGGCGACGGCCTGGTGCAGGAGCTCGTCACTCGCCGCCTCGAGGGCGTGACTCGGCAGCAGGTGGCCAAACGCGATGCGACGGCCCAAGGCGACGTCCGTGTGACGCGGCGCATAGTGACCGCCGCCGATCCCCACGGCGACGGCGGCGTCCACGGGCTCGAGCGCGAGGAGGGTTCGGGCGATCGCCGCAGACGCGTCGGTATCGGCCCACTCCCTCTCCGTGCTCCCCTGTTCGATGTAGAATGTCGGGGTCTCGAGGTACGGGCCATGGTGCGTCGCCTCGAAGGTGACCGCATAGGGTAGCCCATGGGCCTCGCGCTTCAGGAGGCGGAGCGCCCCGGTCATCCATCGGGGTGCGGCGGGCACGAGCGCCCCCGGGCGGCCGCCCAGCTCCGCGCCGCCGGGATTGCCGATTGGATGGACCGTGAGGCTCGGGGTCCGGCTTTCCGACCGATGCTTCGAGAGGTAGACGAGGAGCGCCGCGGGCTCACCGTAGGCGGCCAGGATGTCGCGGTCTAGGTGGTCTCGATACAAGTGATGTTCCCGGATCGAGACGAGGACGACGTCGTGCCGCCGGTGGGTCGGCATCCCCTCGAACCGCGGGCCCTCCTGCCATCCCGCGAGGGCGAGCAGAGCGGCTCGCTGGTTCACGCTCGCCTCGTCCGCCTCGGATGCGACGAACACCTGCACGGGACCGGGGAGCGAGTCGGCGTGGAAGAGCCTTCGCCCGGCTCCGTCGCACAAACTTTATGACCCTTCCCCGGGTACCGCGCGCGACCAGCACCATGGACGTCCTTTTCCTCTCGTCCGTCCAGGGATACCAGACGGACCGCGTCCGTGAAATCGCCGAGCGGCTGCGGGCGGACCGTCCCGACCTCACCGTGCGCCTCCAATCGCCCGAGGAGAGCGCCTCCCTCCTGGCGAAGTACAAGCTCAAGTTCGGTCCCGCGATCGTGATCAACGACCGCCTCGAGTTCGTCGGCATCCCGCGGTACCGGATGCTCCTGGAGCGGCTTGAGATCTCGAAGCAGCGCGCCTTGGCGCCGCCGCCGGCGGCGGCCGCACCCGCGCCTGCGCCGAGGCCCGCTCCGGCCGGGCCCGCGCCGTCCGCGAAGCCCGGAGGTCCCGCGGGCTAGAGCGGAAGCGATGGAACAAAGTTGAAATTCGCGGGCGGAGTTGCATCCTCCCGGAGAATCGTTTGGAAGGGCCGGTTGCCAATGGGAAGCCCTGGGGCGTGGTGTGCGTTCGTCCGCTTCATGCGCGAACGTTCATCGCCCACGAAAACTATATGACCGCGCCGATCCATCGATTCATCGGGGTTCGGGATGTCCGACGAGGACCGCCACCCCGGGGTCTGAAAGCGAAGGAACGGGACGGGCTCCATGAGTCCTGAAGACGAGTTCGAGGAGACGCGGCGGGCAATCCACCGCATGCTCAAGGATGCCTTCGAGGGCAAGCTCGGCGTGTTCCGCGAGCCCTTCATCTACGGTTTCACCGCCCGCGCGCGCGAGAGCCGGGTCGAGCCCTCGCGGCCCGCCGTGGAGAACCCGGAGGTCGTCACGCGCGACCCGCTCGTGGACGTCATGCTCACAGAATCCGCCATCTACCTGACCGCGGAGATGTCCGGGGTCACGGGGGACGACATCCGCGTCGGATTCGACGAGGGGAAGCTCACAATCCAGGGCGAAGGGGACCGGAGGTACTACTCGTCCGTCGATCTCCCGGCCGACGTGGACCCCGACACCCTCAAGCACACGTTCAAGAACGGGGTCCTCGATATCGTTATCGCCCGCAAGCGCACCTTGTCGGCATGAGGAAGGCGGTCCCGTGGATGCGCTCCACAAGGTCGACCAGAAGCTCCACCATCTCCGGCGTGTGGAGGCCGGCTACCGCAAGTCCATCATCCGGGCCCGCGAGGCGATGAAGGAGAACACCGCGGATCCCGTGAAGGCGGAGCGGAGGTTCAAGAGGGCCAAGGGGAAATTCGACCGCAAGATCGAGCGGCTCCAACCGAAGATCAAGCAGCTCACCCTCCGCCGCGAGGAGCTCAAGGACCGCGGAGCCGCGAAGGGCTAAGCCCTCAGAGTCCGTTCCCGCCCGTGTGGCCCCGGCCGCGCGCGCCCGACGGCAAGACCTGGATGCGACCGCGGCTACGATCCGCGTCTGCATGCGTTGTCGGCTCCATGCGACCCGGACGAACGCGGTCCCCGGGGAAGGAGCCGCGAACGCGGACCTGGTTCTGATCGGAGAGGCGCCGGGACACGACGAAGACCTGGCGGGCCGTCCGTTCGTCGGGCGGGCGGGTCGCATCCTCGATGCCGCGTTGAGCGCCGCGGGACTTCCGCGGCAATCCGTCTTCATCACGAACGTGGTCAAGTGCCGTCCTCCCCGGAACCGCAAACCCGTTCGGTCGGAGGCGGAGGCGTGCCGCCCGTACCTCCTAGGCCAGATCGCCTGCATCCGGCCGCGGCTGATTGTCACGCTAGGCGCCACAGCCCTCCGGGGGCTCATGGGCCCGGGGCTTGAGCTCCGAGCCGTCCGAGGCCACATCCTCCGGCTGGGCGCGATTCCCGTGATTCCGACCTACCACCCGGCCGCGGTGTTGTACAACCGGAAGCTGGAGGGCACCCTCAGGCGAGACCTCCGGGCCGCCGCTCGACGCCTCGGCCGGCGGAAGCGCCCGGCGCGGCGGCGCGGGGCTACCGGAAGAAGGACCTGACCTTGTCGATTGGCCACGCGTTGACGACGTCGGCGGAGGTGAGCCAACCCCTCCGCGCGGTACCGACCCCAAATCGCATGGCCTCGAGTTCCGCGCTTGAGTGGGCGTCGGTGTCGACGGCGAGGACGCAACCCGCCGCCTTTGCCGCGCGCGCCTGAGCCCCGGTGAGATCCATTCGGGTCGGCCCCGCGTTGATCTCGATGGCGGTCTGGGTGCGGGCGCACGCTGCGAAGACCTCATCGAAGTCGACCTCGATCGGATCGCGCGCGCCGATCAGCCGAGCCATGGGATGGGCCAGGACGTTCACGTACGGATTCTCGATGGCCGCAACGAGCCGCTCGGTCATCTCCTTCTTCGGCAGCGTGAACTTCGAGTGGATCGACGCGAGGACGTAGTCGAACTCCTTCAACACGCTGTCTGGATAGTCCATGGCGCCGCCCTCCAAGATGTCGCACTCCGTCCCTGCGAGGACGACGAACCCTTTGAGTCCCCGATTCAGTTCGCGAATGCGGTCGCGCTGCTCGAGCGCCCGCTCGCTCGTCAGCCCGAAGGCCACGACCGCGGACGGACTGTGGTCCGAGATGCCGACGTAGCGATAGCCGCGATCGCGGGCGGCGGTCACCATGGCCTCGAGCGGCTCCCTTCCATCCGTGGAATTCGTGTGGACGTGAAAGTCCCCCTGGATATCGGTCATCCCGACCAGGTTGGGAAGCTTGCCCTCGAGGGCGGCCTCAATTTCGCCGCGGTCCTCCCGCATCTCGGGCGGGATGAAGGGCAACCCGAGGCCCGCGTAGACCTCCTCCTCGGTCGCGCCCGCGAGCTTCTCCTCGCCGCGGAAGAGGCCGTATTCGTTCAGCTTCAGACCCTTGCCGACCGCCATTCCGCGCAGGTGCACGTTGTGGTCCTTGGATCCCGTGAAATACTGGAGGCCCGCACCCCAGCTACCGGCCTCCAGGATCTCGAGGTCCACCTGGAGCGAGCGGTTGGCGCCAGCGTACCCGGCGTACTCGACGAGGACGCTCGATTTGATCTCGCCCTCCGAGTAGACCTGCTTCACGGTGGGGAAGGTCGTGAACGCACGGAGGACGGCGCGCACATCCGGCGCGGTCA
>DASQGG010000044.1 GCA_035632695.1 Thermoplasmata archaeon | reverse complement strand
ACCTGGTCACGCCGTACGAGGACAAGCCCGAGATGCTCAAGGAGGACTCCTACGCGGGCACGCGAAACACCGCGGTCCACGAGGGCTATCCCGGACACCACCTCCAGCTCTCCTGCGCGAACCTGAACCCGTCCCTCGCGCGCCTCTTCTCGTTCGGCGCCGTGGAGTCCGTGGAGGGCTGGGCGCACTACTGCGAGGCGATGATGAAGGAGAAGGGATTCGGGGACGACCCCGCGACCCGGTTCGCCCAGATGCTCGATCAGCTCTGGCGTGCGGCGCGGATCCTCATCGATGTGGACCTGCACTGCGGCCGCATGACGTTCGACGAGGCCGTGGACTTCCTTGTGACGGAGTGCGGCTTCGAGCGGCCCGGTGCCGTCGCGGAGGTCAAGCGGTACTCCTACACGCCCGCGTATCCGCTCTCGTACCTCACGGGCAAGCACCTGATCCTGGAGCTGCGGAAGGACGTGAAGAAGGGCCTCGGCAGGCAGTACTCGGACAAGTTCTTCCACGACACGTACCTGTACGCGGGCTCGATCCCCATGCGGTACATGCGGAAGCTCTTCGAGTACAAGGTCCGGGAGCTGCGCAAGCTGCGCGCGCGAGGGCTGTGAAAAGGGCCGGGGCGGCAGCCCGCCGCCCCGGCATGGAACGGATCAGCCCATCATGCCGCCGTAGGTGTGGTTCCACGAGTAGTTGTGGTCGTTCATGTAGTTCTGGCAGTACTGCGCGTTGGCGCAGCCGCAGCCGCCGTTCCCCATCATGCCGCCGCCGTACTGGCCGCCCATCATCCCGCCATGCGATCCGCCCATCATGCCACCGTTGTAGCCGCCCTGCATGCCGCCGTTGGTCGCGTGAGGGGCGCTCGCCGCCTGCGCCGCGACGATCCCAACGCCCAGTCCGACCACGGCCAGCGCCGCGAGGGCCACGAGGATTGCCGTCTTCATATCCGAAACCTCCTGCATCCCCATGGGATGAAACGCCCCTAGAAGACTCCGTGAAACGGGGTGAAACGAGTTTCAGAAACCCGGAATCAGCCCGGGTGGGCTATCTCGGCGAGAGGTTGACGAGGCGCACGCGGTTCGTCATCCCGTGCGCTTCCCGGACGACCAGGCCCTTGGCCTCGAGCTTGTCGAGGACCCGCGTCACCTTCGCCTTGGAGAAGACGCCCAACGCGACGAGGTCCCGCTGGAACATCTGACCTCCGTGGTCCCGGAGTTCGAGGTACATCCGCTTCTCGTCCGCGTCCAGAAGCTTGACGAGCGCGGGTTCGGGGACGGCCGGGACGGGGGCTGCCGGCGGGGGCACCGCGAGCGCGGGGTCGCGGGCCTGCACGGGCTCGAGCGATCCTCCGCCGGGGAACGACGGGGCCTCGCGCCTCGGTTCCGTCGGCGCCTGGGGATGTCGACCCCGGATCAGGAGACCCACGGCCAGGACCAAGGCCGCCATGGAAACGACGAGGATGGTCCACTCGAACACGCCGGGCGTCGAGGTGACGCCCGCCCCGCCGGGGGAACCCATCATGTTCCCTCCGCCGGCCCCCATCATACGCCCCACGGACTCGTTCGTCGCCAAGCTCGCGGCTGCAAGGCCGAGCCCGAGGACCGCCACGAGCGCGACGATCACGAGGAGATAGAGGTAGGTCTGGTCCTCCGCCATGCGGTCCGTCGAGGGGAGTTGCCGCGCCATAAGCGTTTAGGTCGTACCCTTCGGTTCGCGGGCCCACCTGCGTCCAGGGCGCTCACGGCTGCGGGGGCGGCGATTGCGGGCCCTGCGGCGGTGTGTAGCCGGTCGGTCCCCCGTAGACCGGAGGGGGGTAGTACGGCATGACCGCAGGAACCGGCCGCTCGGGCGGAAGGACAAGTCCGATCACGAGCAGCACGATTCCCACGAGCCCCAGGATGCCGCCCACGATCTCGAGGCCTCCGTACATCGCGATCGCTCTCATGGCGTCCGAGCAGGCCGGCGGCATGGGATACGTCGGGTTCGCCGGGAACCCATTCAGGCAGCCCACGAGTGCCGAGTAGGCTTGCCCGGCCCCCAGGTCCGCGATCACGAACACCACGAGCCCGAGGACGAGCACCGCCACGCCGGCGTACAGGATCCCTTTCCGCAACGTCGCTCCCTCCTCTGCGACGCATGGGGCTGCGGGACCTTAAGCGAATGCCTCGGCCGTCGATGCCACGTGATTTTTCGCGGGGAACGAAGGGTGCGTCAAGGACCAGGACGATACCTTAATATCGACGCCGCAACATCGCGCGGCGCGAAGGGAGAGGGAATGAAGAGCATCGATGCGATCGCGAAGAAGGCCCTCGAGTACAAGGACAAGGGCCTCTCGGAGAAAGAGATCGCGGACGAGCTGCACCTGTCCACGGAGACGGTCACGTGGCTCATCACTCGAGGCGTCAAGGGCGGCCAGCCGCCCAAGGACGTGAAGATCGGATGGCGGTCCCTCGGGGTCTTCGGGAACCGGATCGGCTACGTCGGCGCGGCCATGACGGACATCATTCTCGAGGAGCTCGAGAAGCGCTCGCTCGAGGCGGACGGCGTGGTGGGCATCGCGATCAACGGCGTCCCCCTGGCCACAGTCATCAGCGAGGAATTGGGCAAGGAGCTCGCGATCTACCGCCCGAGCCAGGAGCGCCACGGGAAGGGTGGCGCCTTCTCGTCCAACTACGCGAGCGTCGAGGGCAAGAAGATGGTCATCGTGGACGACGTCGTGTCGACGGGCGAGACCCTCAAGGCAGCCATCGCGGACGTCCACGCGGCCGGCGGCACCCCGATTCTCACGGTCGTCCTCGTGAACAAGACGGGCCACGACGACCTCGACGGGACACCGCTGCGCGCGCTGATCCGAGCCCGCGCCATAGCCTGAACGCGGACGGCTCCCACGGCCGGCAAACGTTTATGCGCGGGATTCCCTCCCACCGATCCGGGCGATTCGCCTGACCCACTGGTACGACGAACTTCTCCTCGATGCGAAGGCGTACGTCGGGGAGAAGAAGGACCTCGTGATCAACGGCGGCCTCAGCGTGAGCGGCCTCCAACACGTGGGCCGACTCCGGGGCGAGATCACCCTCGCGCAGCTCCTGACCCGGAGCTTCCGCGACGAAGGCCGCAAGGCCACCGAGAGCCTCGTCCTGTACACGCAGGACGAGTGGAAGTCCAAGGAGGGCCAGCTGGCCCAGTTCCCCGACGACGAGGGGAAGGCGTACATCGGCCGGCGTTTGATCGACGTGCCGGACCCGAAGGGCTGCCACAAGAACTGGGTTGAGCACTACTGGGTCGACTTCGGCGGCGTCCTCGACCGCTTCACGCCGGACATCCGCATCGTGACCACGACGGACGCGTACAAGAACCCCGCCATGCAGGCGGTCGTGCACGACCTCGTCTCCCGGCCCGAGCAGGTCCGGGCGATCGTGAACAAGTACCGCGAACGCCACCCGTATCCGGCGGGCTGGCTCCCGTTCGAGGCCTTCTGCGAGCACTGCGGGAAGATCGGCGCGCGGACCGTGGCGCTCAAGGGGATGATCGCGGAGTACGACTGCCCCAAGTGCGGGAGCAGAGGCAAGTCCTCCATCGAGAAGGGCAAGCTGAACTGGCGGCTCGAGTGGGCCGCGCTCTGGAAGGTGTACAAGGTGGACATCGAGCCCTTCGGGAAGGACCACGCGACGCCCGGGGGATCCCGGGACTCCTGCAAGGAGGTGTGCGAGACCCTCTTGAAGACCCGCGCTCCCATGGGGATCCCGTACGAGTGGGTAGGGCAGGCGGACCACGGGAAGGATCTCGGCGACATGGGGTCCTCGGACTTCATCGGCTTCTCGCCGCGGGCGTGGCTCGAGATTGGCGACCCCGAGGTGATCCGGTACGTGTACGCGTTCAACCCGATCCAGCGGAGGATCGTCCTGGACCTGTCCCGCGTGGACGGGATGCACGACACGTACGACCGTGCGGAACAGCTGTGCTACACGGACGAGCGGGAGGGCGACGAGGACGATCAGGCGCGCTCCTACGAGCTCGCCCAGCTCCAACCCATCCCGAAGGAGGAGCCGTTCCGGCTTTCGTACCGCCACGCCTCCTTCCTGGGCCAGATCGGCCCCGAGGAGGACCGCCTCGAGTGGTGCCTGGGGCGGATGCGGGACACGGGGCTGCTCGACCGGGAACTCACGGACTGGGAGCGGGCGCGGGTTGCGCGCCGCATCGAGCAGTCCCGGTCCTGGGTCGAGAAGTACATGCCCGAGAACAAGGTCGTCCTCCTCGAGGCGCTCACGCCCGAGGTCGAGCGTGCGCTCGACGATCGGGATCGCGCCGCACTCCGAGCATACCTCGAGCGGGCCGTGAAGGCCCCATGGACCGAGGAGGCGATCAAGGACTCCATGGTCTCCCTGACCAAGGTGGGGAAACTGACCGTGGACACCACCCGGTTCTTCCGTGATCTGTATCTCGTGCTCCTGGGAAAGGAACGCGGACCCCGTGCCGCGCCGTTCCTTGCGGTCCTCGAGAAGGACTGGGTTCTCAAGCGTCTGCGCGAGGCGACCCAGTAGGAAAAGTCAAAATACGACCTCCCTGTTGAATCGCGGTCGCAGCCCCGTGGTCTAGCGGCCAATGATTCGAGGCTCTGGATCGGACCCGCGCGGTCCGAGGGGAGACCTCGCGACGGCAGTTCGAATCTGCCCGGGGCTATCGGCCTTTTTTCTCAGTCGACGAGGCGGACGGCGCGCGGAAGGACCTGGAATCGCAGCGCGTGGCGGCCCACGGACTCCCCGTCCAGGTCGATCATCTCGTCCGCGGTGTGGACGACGAGCTCCTTCGCGCGGAACCAGGTGATGTACGGCAGGTCGAGATGTGTCCCTTCCCGGAGGAGCCCGAGGTTCTTGCGCGTGGTCTTGAAGTCGATATCCCCGATGAGGACGACGTCCAACAGGCCATCCTCGAGGTCGGCCTTGGGCGCCGGCTGCAGCCCACCGCCGAAGAACCGGCCGTTCGCGACGACCAAGTCGTTGACGACCGCCTCGGTCCGCGGTCCCGCGTCCGCCTCGTACCCCATCCGGGTGTTCCGGTAGTTCGGCAGCGTGCGGAGGATTGCGAGGAGGAAGCTCAGTCGGCCGCCGAGGATCTTCGTGGTCCGGTTCACCCGGTCCACCACGGCGCCCCCGGAGCCCACCTCCGCGATGTTGATGAAGTACCGGGACCGCGGCGCCCCCGCCTCCGAGTACTCGCAAAGCCCTGCGTCAATCGTCCGCGTGCGTCCCTCCTTGAGGCGCGCGACGAGGTCCTCCGGGCTCCGCGTCTCGCCCAGGGTCTTGATGAAGTCGGATCCCGTCCCCACGGAGAGGACCGCGAGTCGGGCGTCGGGGTTCCACGGGCGGCCCGTGCCGTCCAGGAATCCGTTGGTCACCTCGTTCAGCGTCCCGTCGCCGCCCACGCTCACAACCGTGGTCGCGCCGTTGACGACCGCCTCCTTCGCCAGTTCTGCGGCGTGCCAGGGCCCCTGGGTCATCCGGACCTCGTATGTCCGCCCGAGATGCTGACGGAAGACCCGGTCGTAGGAGCGCCAGTGCTTCGCCGTCCTCCCGTTCCCCGAGACCGGGTTCACGATGAAGACGGTCTCAGCGACCATGGCCCTCCCGGTACCGCCGACTTTCCGCAATGAGGTCGCGATACCCCTCGAGCTCGCGCTCCTTCCGGGCCTCGTCCCATCCCAGGTGAGTGCCCAGCCGCTCCGCCACCGCGGCGGCGACGGAAGCTCCCTGGTCGAGGGACTCGTAGAACAGGCCGAGCCGGCGGACCATGACGTCCGCGAGGGTCATCGCCATCTCGTTCTCCGCCGCGATGCTCACCTCGATCCACAGGTACGGGAGGTCGGGAACGATGCGGCCTTCCGTGGAGGGCTTGCCGAGCCACGGTCGAACGTCGTCGATGGGATGGCGCGACGCGAGGAAGGACGCGAACGTCTCGTCGATCCCCTGGCCTCGCAGCTCTTCCGTGCCTCCGGGCCGCGGTCCCAGGGAGGCGTCCGAGGTCGTGCAGGCCGAGGACCGGCCAAGCGTCCGGCACACCAGATCCACGACCTCCCGGGCCATGGCCCGGTGCGTCGTGAGTTTGCCGCCGGCGACGGAGACCAGGCCGTCGGGATCGCGGAAGATCTCGTGCTCGCGGGAGATGTCCGATTCCTCCGTTGCCGTCGCTCCCTCGAGGATGAGGGGACGGAGCCCCGCGTACGCGCTGACGACGTCCGGGACGCCGACGCGGGCGTCGGGGAACGCCTCGTTCACGGACTCCAAGAGGTACTCGACGTCGTCCGCGTCCGGAACGACGCGGTCGAGGTCACCTCGGAAATCCGTGTCCGTGGTACCGACCAGGGTCAGGCGGCCCCAGGGAAGGACGAACAGCATGCGGCCGTCCCGCTTCGCGCTGAGCACGACGGCCTCGCGGTTTCCGACCTTGCTCCGGGGCAGGAACACGTGGATGCCCTTGGTGGGTCGGAGGGCCGCGCCCGCTTCAGGCGGGGACCGAAGGCGGTCAACCCACACTCCTGTCGCGTTCACCACGACGGCGGCATGGGTGTCGAACTCGCGCTGCATCTCCCGGTCGCGGATTCGCGCGCCCGACACCTGACCACCGGCGTGCAGCAGTCCCGTCACCTCGGCGTAGTTCGCTACAACGGCACCGCGGTCCGCGGCGTCCCGGACCACGGAGAGCACGAGTCGCGCATCGTTGGGCAGTGCGTCGTGATAGAGGCCGCCCCCGTGGAGCCCCGCTTCTCCGAGCCGCGGCTCGCGTTCCTTCACTGCCTCCGTGGAAAGCCACCGCCGCCGCGGGAGGACTTTGTCCCGCGACAGGAAATCGTAGACCCAGAGGCCAAACCGGAGCGTGGTCCGGCCCATGCCTCGGCCCGCGTAGGCGGGGATCGTGAAGGCGAGCGGCGTCACGAGCGAGGGCGCCCGTTCGAGCAGGAGATCGCGCTCCCGCACGGCCTGCCGCACGAGGCCGACCTTGAAGTTCTTCAGATACCGCAGGCCGCCGTGGACGAGGCGTGAGGTTTTGCCGCTTGTGCCCGAGGCGAAATCGCCGCGCTCGACCAAGGTCGTCTTGAGACCGCGCAAGGCGGCGTCGCGGGCGATTCCCGCGCCGACAATGCCCCCGCCGATGACCAGGAGGTCGAACGGTTCGGACCCCATGCGCTCCAGGTTCGCCGCGCGGCGTCGGGCCGAGAAGTCCGCGCTCATCGGGCTCCCACGAGCTTCCCGGGATTCATGATTCCCTCGGGGTCGAGCTCCCGCTTCAGGGCGCGCAGGACGAGGAGTCCGTCCTCCCCCACAACCCGCCCGAGGTACGGCGCGTAGTCCGCACCGATCCCGTGGTGGTGGCTCAATGCGCCGCCGGCCTCCACGAAGGCGACCGTGACCGCGTCCTTGATCGCCTCCCACTGAGCCACCTCCTGCCCCTGCCGCGCGGTGCCGAAGAACGTGAAGTACAGCGAGGCTCCGTCCGGATAGACGTGGGAGATATGGCAGAGCACGAGACCTGCACCCGCATGCTCCCAGATCGCCGTCTGGAGCGCCTTGCCCCCCGCCTGGTAGACGCCCATGAGGTTCGACCACGAGGCGGCGGTCTCCACGGTGTCGACCAGGATGCCGTGGTCCAACAGGGAATCCCTCAGGTAGGGCGTCTCGAACCGCTCCGCATACCAGCGCTTCGCGGGTCCCGCGCCCAGGCTTGCCGCAGGCTGCGCGAGACGCAGCGCGCGCTGCTGACGGTGCGCGACCCGCTCCGCAGATCCCTCGAACGCCATGAGGAGCAAGCTGCCCTGATCGATCTGGTACCCGCGCGCAGAAAGGATCTTGAGCCCGAGCCCCGCGGCTCCGCCGCCTCCGGTCGGCCCGACGCCCGCCTCCGCCGCCAGGAACCGGGTCTCCTCTTCGTCGCTCAGGTACGTCATGTCGGGCAGCGCGTCCTCGCGGGCCATGGCCCGGAGGGCCGCCATGCCTTCCTCGAACGTGTGGAAGAGCCGGGAGGCGAACTCCCGGGCCGCCGGCAGCGGGTGCGCACGGACCGTGGCCTCCGTGATCACGCCGAGGATTCCCTCCGATCCGAGGATGAGCTCCTTGAGATCGGGCCCGTGGTCCTGTCCGGGGAGCGGCCGGACTTCGAGAGTCCGCGCCGGAGCCACGAGCCGCAGACCCACGACGAGGTCGTCGATCCGGCCGTACCGGTTTGACATGCCTCCCGCGGCCCGCGTGGCGATCCAACCGCCCAGGGTCGAGAACTCCCAGGACTGCGGGAAGTGGCCCAGGGTGAGCGACTTCGCCGCGAGGGCCTCCTCGAGAAGCGGTCCTCGGATCCCGGGCTCGGCGACGACCAGTCCGGAATGCTCGTCGATCGCCTTGACCCGGTGCATGCGCCGCAGGTCGAGGGTCAGGGAGGCGGCGTACGTGCCGTCGGCGAGGGGCTCCACACCCCCCACGACGCTCGTGCCGCCTCCGAAGGGGACGAGGGCGTAACGCCGCCGGCGCGCGAGCTCAAGGGTCGCGCCCACCGCGCCCTCGTCTTCGGGAAACAGGACCGCGTCCGGGGCGCGGAGGAGCATGCCGCTCCTGAGACGCACGAGATCCTTGTAGCTCCGTCCGAGGGCATGCGCGATTCGGTCTCGCGGCTCGAGGGAGACGTTGCCCTCGCCGACGAGCTTCTCGAGTTCCGCGATTGCGTCCGGAGACAGGAGGGAGGGCGGGATGCGAACCGAATCGATGGGCGGCACGGGCCGGTGGATCCGCGGGTCGATCTTGAGCCGCGTCTGGAGGTACGCCCAGAGCGCTGGGTGCCCTTCCACGGGTCGCGAGCGGTCATCCCACCCCCAGCCCCACCACTTCACGGCCCGGGTCTGCATCTAGGCCGCGAAACGGCTTCCGCGATAAAGACGTTCCTCCGGTGGCGGGAGATCTTGGCCGCGAGCCCCGGAGGCGCGCGGGGCGGCATTCCGTTGGGCATTCCTATAGTAATAGGTCATATTACTCCCGCCCGTCCGTGTGCCCCGCATGCCCATCCACACCACGATGACCGGAAGCTGGTACCGCCCCCCCGAGATCGCAAAGCTCCTCGCCCAGAGCCCGACGGGGGAACTGGGCGCCGAACACCGGAAGATCGTCGAGGACGCGGAGCGTGCCGCGATCCGAGACCAGGTCCATCCGCACGGGAGCACGTTCGGTCTGTATGCGGTGAGCAACGGAGAGCAGCGCAAGGCCGGCTACACGAACTTCCTGCCGAACCGGTTCGACGGATTCTCGAAGGCGGTCCGGGCGCCCATGCGGTTCCCCGAGGCTCTGGTCCAGGAATTCCAGGAGTCCAATCCGGCGCTCCTCCAGGCGCTCGCCTCCCAGGAGGGCGGCCCGTTCCAGGCGCCCGCAATCGAGAGCGCCCTGACATACCACGGCGAAGCCTTGGCCAAGGAGGAAGCGGCGCAGGCGGCGCGGCTCGCGAAGGAAGAGGGCGCCTCGCGGATCTTCGTCCCCTCGCCATCGCCCGGGGTCACGACGATCTTCTTCACCCGCGGCGGTCCGTACAAGACGCACCGCGACTACCTGTTCGGTCTCGCCAAGGAGCTCCGCAAGGAGTACCGTGCGATTCTCTCCGTGGACGGCGTGGACCTCCAGGTCGATTCCCCGGACTTGGCCATGGGCCGGAACACGGCGGCGTGGGGCGCGGAGTACTATGAGTTGCTGCCCCTCCATGTGGATGCGATCAACGAGGCGATCGCGGGCCTGCCCGCGGATCGGATCCGCGTCCACTACTGCTACGGGAACTACCTGGCGTCCCATCGGAACGATCCGGACTTCGCGCGGGTCCTCCCGCAGCTCGCGCGGCTCAAGGCCGGGACGATCGTGGGAGAGGCCGCGAACCCTCGGCACGAAGGGGACGCCCTCGCCGTCGAGGCGTACGTGAAGGAGCACGGGTGGCCCAAGGGGCTGCGGTTCGCGGCGGGCGTGGTCGACGTGAAGACGCCCTTCGTAGAGACGCCCGAGACGATCGCGACCCGCCTCGAACGCTTCGGCCGAATCGAGGGCTTCGATCCCAAGAACCTGCTCGGGGGAACCGACTGCGGCTTCGAGACGTTCCTGGGATTCGGGAACGTTACGCACGAGGTGGCGCTCCACAAGCTCGAGGCCCTCTCCCGAGGCGCTGCGCTTGCCTCCCGTCGCCTGGGTGTGAAGTGAGTTCGGACTTCCGGCCAAACCCCCTCCGGGTTCGAATCGGGCGAATTTGGGGCAAAGCCACATACGGTGGTCCGGGGAGAGGAACGCCGCTCGGGCCGCGCAGGTGCACTGCCGCGGCAGGCGAGGAGGTATCCAGGTGAAACGAGTGGTTGGCCTTGCGGTGGGTCTATCGGTGATTGCGAGCTTGGCGTTCGTTGCGGCCGTCCCTCTGACGGCGAGTTCGTCGGCGAGGCCTGTGCTCACATTCGACAGTTTCGTCGGGGTCTCGGGGCACTTCCTAGGATCCGAGATGCCGTTGCGCGGCGTGAGCGGAGGCGGGCTCCCGTGGGTGATCGCAAGTGGGACGGCCAAGCTCAAGGCGAATGGCGAGCTCGCGGTCGAGGTCGATGGCCTCGTGATCGATCCGTCCAACGCGACCGCCCAAACCAAGGGCCTCGCCGGCGTGAACCCTGCGCCCTACTTCTTCGCGACGCTGAGTTGCGTCGACAACTCGGGTGCGGTCACCAACGTGAACACGAACCCGGTGCCCGCGACCGCCTCGGGCAACGCCAAGCTCGACCAGATGCTGACCCTGCCCAGTTCCTGCTTTGCGCCGATCTTGTTGGTCCGCGGTTCGTTCAGCGGGTCGCCGAGCGGTCCCTGGTTCGCCGTGTCCGGGTTCTGAGGAACCCGGACCCTTCCTTTCCCCCGCAGTCCCAAAGCATTAAGGACGCTCGCCCCATCCGTCCTCCGTTGGGTGGGCCATGATTGACCGCGAGGCCGTCGTGGAGGTCCTGGAGAAGTACGAGCCCTCCGCGATCCGCATCGGGACCATCGCCTCCCACTCGGCCCTGGACGTGTGCGACGGTGCCGCGGAGGAGGGCTTCCGCACGCTGGCCGTCTGCGAGGCGGGCCGAGAGGCTCCGTACGCGCGGTACTTCCGCGCCCTGCGCGACCCGGACGGGCGCCTCGTACGCGGGTGCGTCGACGAGGCCCTCGTCCTGCCCAAGTTCCGCGAGGTCCTGTCCGCGAAGATCCAAGACCGGCTGCGGAAGACCCACACCGTCTTTGTCCCCAACCGTTCCTTCACCTCGTACTGCGATCTGTCCGACATCGAGGACGGGTTCCGGGTGCCGTTGTTCGGGAGCCGCAACCTGTTGCGGACCGAGGAGCGCGAGGAGGAGCGGAGCTACTACTGGCTGCTCGAGACGGCGAAGCTGCCGTTCCCGGAGAAGATCGAGGACCCCAAGGAGATCGACGGGCTCGTGATCGTGAAGCTCCACCACAAGGTGAAGAAGCTGGAGCGCGGCTTCTTCACGGCGGCGAGCGCGAAGGAGTACAAGGAGAAGTCGGACAAGCTCCTCAAGCAGGGCGTGATTTCCAAGGAGGACCTGACGATCGCGCGGATCGAACGGTACATCGTCGGGCCGATCTTCAACTTCGACTTCTTCTACTCGCCCATCGAGGAGGAGGCGGAGCGGATCGAACTCCTCGGCATCGACTGGCGGTTCGAGACCTCGTTGGACGGGCATGTGCGCCTCCCCGCGGAGCAGCAGCTCACCCTGGGCGAGGACCAGCGGATCCCCGAGTACACGGTTGTGGGTCACAACAGCGCGACCCTGCGGGAGTCCAGCCTCCGGGATGCGTTCGACCTCGCGGAGCGGTACGTGAAGGCGACCCAGGAGCACTACGCGCCCGGCATCATCGGACCCTTCACCCTCCAGACCGCAGTGGACAAGGACCTCCGTTTCTACATCTACGACGTCGCCCCGCGAATCGGAGGTGGGACCAACGTCCACGTCTCCGTCGGCCACCCCTACGGGAACAGCCTGTGGAGACGGCCCATGAGCACGGGCCGTCGCATCGCCATGGAGATTCGCCGCGGCATCGAGAGCGGGCGGCTCGCGGAGCTCGTCACCTGAGGACCATGGTCTCCTTCGCCGCGGATGATCCCGTCATGGCATGGCTCCTCGAGCCTGAGGAGCCCGCCATGCGCTTCCTGGCATCCCGCGACCTGCTCCGCCCTCGGCCCACGGTGACGACCCTCGACGCATACCGCCAGGCCATCCCGGCCGCGGGCTGGGCCTCGGCCATCCTCGCGCGGCAGCGGGAGCGCACCTGGTGGGAAACGAAGACCACCTGCTACTGGCCGAAGGTGAATGGGACGTACTGGTCCCTGGCGGTCCTCGCGGACCTCGGGCTCACCCGGGAGGACCCGCGGATCGCCAACGGCGTCGAGCACATGCTACGGATTCATCTCGCGCCCGACGGAGGCTTTTCCCCGTTCGGACCGCCGAAGCCGAGCCACTTCTGCTCCACGGGAATCATGGTGCGGACCCTCGTGCAGCTGGGCTACGTGGACGACCCGCGAACCTGGGGAGGCGTCCTCTGGCTCCTCGATGCGCAGCTCGAGGAGGGAGGCTGGGACTGCCGGCCGCCCGGGAGAAGTACCCTGGATGCGTGGGAGGCCATGGCAGCCTTTGCCGCCATCCCCGCGTCGAAACGGACCGCGGACGTCCGAGCGTCGGCCCGTCGCGGCGCGGAGTTCTTCCTGAATCGGAGGCTCCTCCACGAAGGCGCTCCGTACCCCCGGTGGAGTCAGCTCCATTATCCCTGGCACTATTGGTACGACCTCCTCGTCGGGTTGGACTTCCTCGCCAAGCTCGGATACGGCTACGACCCGCGGATGGCGGAAGCCCTCCGCCTGCTCCTATCCAAGCGCCTCTCGGACGGGCGATGGAGGTTGGAGGGAGCGAACGGCAACCTCCGGCTCGAACTCCAAGGCAAGCCCTCCAAGATGATTACCTTCCTCGCCCTGCGCGCGCTCCACCGGCTCGAAGCCGATCCACTCTAGGCATCCTCGCGCGCGCGGATTGTCAATCCGACGCGGCGCTCGCACGAACGTTCATATCGCGTGACATCGTGTGTGCGCCCCACAGAAGGGATCGGACAGCGGATGCTCGTCGCTTCCGTGGCGCTGTGGATCGGAGCCATCGCTGTGGGCTTCGTCGTCCTCAACCAGGGTGCCAAGTTCCTCACGGACAACGCGGCCAAGCTCTCCGGGAAGATCGGGAGGAGCCGGTTCGTGGTCGGCGCCCTCCTCGTCTCCACGCTGTCCGCGATGCCCGAGCTCCTGGTCAGCGGCGTGGCGGTCAAGGACGGGAGCCCCGACTTGGCCCTCGGGAACGCGCTCGCCTCGAACGTGGTGACGATCGCCTTCGTGATCGGCCTGAGCGCGATCGTGAAGCCGATCAAGGCGACCAAGGAGATCGTCCTGCGGGACGCCGTCTTCCTCGCGGTCGTCAGCCTGGTCGCCGCGACCCTGCTCCTCGACGGCGACTTCACGATCTTCAAAGGGATCGCGCTCATCGCCTTGTTCGTTCCCTACACGCTGAACCTCCTGGTGTCCCAGAAGACAAGCCCCGAGGAGGAGATCGAGAGCCGCATCGAGAACATGCGGATCGAGATGGAGCTCACGGGCTGGCTGTTCGGCCGCAAGGTCGAGGTCCGCGCAGGCCTCAAGTGGCTCCTCTTCGGCGTGCTCTGGTCCGTGATGGGCGCGGAGTTCCTCGTTCAGGGGGCCATCGGGCTGTCCCAGACAAGCGGCCTGAGCCCGTGGCTCCTCGGGATCACCGTGGTCGCTTTGGCCACCTCGCTGCCCGACATCGCCGCGGCGTTCCACGCGACCCGCCAGGGCTACACGGACCTCGTCCTCGGCGAGGGGATCGGAGCGAGCGTGGTCACGACGCTCCTCACCCTGGGCATGATCGGGATCGTGAACCCGGGCACGCACAGCGTGGCCATGCTCCTGCCCGTGCTCGCGGCCATGGTCCTGTCGTCGTTCCTGCTCCTGGCCTTGATGTTCGGCGAATGGCGGATCAGCTCGAGGAGCGGGGCCGTGCTCGTCGCGAGCTACTTCGGCATGGTCCTGTTCAATGTAGTCTGGCTCCAGGCCGGGCTCCTGTGATCAGTAGACCGCGCCGCAGCGGACACAGGTGAGCTTGCCGTCGCCCCGGGCGACCAGCTGGCCGCCGCATGCCGTGCAGAACTTCATCTCGGGCTTCAGCCGGCCTTCCTCGTCCCACTGGTGCTGGGGCCACTGGCTCTGTGGGGGAGCTTGTCCCGGCCAGGTGCCCGGCTGCTGGGGCCAGCCGCCCGGAGGCGGCGCGGCCGCGGACGGCGCCGGCGGGGCCTGCGGGGCGCCCGGCGCCGCATACGCACCCGGGGGCGGCGGCGTGGGCCGCGGAGGGACGTGCTGCATCATGCGGAACTGCTCCTCCATGTACGCCTGCTGGTCCACCCGGGTCACCGTGGTGCGGGCGATCCGGTCCAGGTACCGTTGGCGGGGGTCGCCCTCCGTCGCGGCGCCCAGGAGAAGATCGATCAGGAAGATGATCCAGTAGACCTTGGAGACGTTGCGGATCATCGCGCGGGGCAGGTCCATGAGGCCGTCCACGGCGACGACCTGGAGGGAGACGAGCTTCTTGCCGATCGTCGCGCCGATGGTTCCCTCGAAGATCGTGCTGTAGAGCCACCACAGGACCCCGCCGAACAAGGGCCAGAGGAAGATGCCCCACAGGAATACGGCGAAGGCGAAGTTGAAGATGAACAGGATGATGGAGAGCAGGATGCCGTCGATGATGGCAGCGATGAGGCGGCGGATCCAATGCTCCTGCAACGCGGCGTTGTGACCAATTAAGTCGAACGCGGTCGGCATGTCTCACGCTCCTTCAGGTGGCGGCGATAATGGCCTAGGACTGATAAAGATATTGAATGAAATGTTTACCCATGGAAACGCACATCAGGCGCTCGGGCCATCCGCGCTCTCCGCCGGAGGCAACTCCTCCTCGACTCGCTGGGACCGCTTGAGGAACTCGCCGGGGACCTCCTTGGTCGTGTACACGGTCTTCCCGGCCTTCATGATTACGGTCCCCGCGGCCCGCGCGCCCTTCGCGTCGATCTCCAGGATCACGGGCGTCTGGATGCGGACGCGGCCCGCCTCGAGGGCGGCCTCGAACGTGGCGCTGAGGTGGACCATCTTCCGGTCCGACGGTCGGAGGCCCGCCTCGAGGAGCAGATGGGACTCCTCCTCCGTCGTGGGGTAGTAGAGGATGTCGGGGATCCCCTCCGTCGGGAGGTCGAGGTCGATGTCCATGGAGTGCCCGTACGTCGCGCGCATGTTCCCGTCCTCGAACTGGTAGCGGCCCTTGGGGTCCGTCTCGATCAGGCCGATCACGTGGTGGGGTCGGAGGAACTTGAACCGCTTGTTCCGGATCTGGGCCGCGGTCAGGAAGTCGCGGAGGTCGACCCACCCGTGGGTGTCCATCTCGAGGCCGTAGCGTTCCGGGAAGTGCCGCAGCACGCCCGCCATGGTCCGGCCGAGGGTTTCGACCTCCTCGTCGTTCAGGAGGAACTTCCCCTCGTCGCCGCAGAGCGGGCACACCTCGGCCCGGAAGTAACCATGAGAACGGCACTCCTTCAACATCGGGTCTCTCCCCCGGAGCGGCCTCGTATTCTCCTGTGCGTTATCAACCTTTGTCCCCCCAGGAGGGCAGGTCCGCCTCCCGGACCACGCGGAGTCCCAGGCCGGCC
>DASQGG010000043.1 GCA_035632695.1 Thermoplasmata archaeon | reverse complement strand
TGGGACTCAGGGCGGTCCTTCGGGAGCATGGATTGGGGCGGGCATCTTGGTGGCCGTCGTCGCCGCGGTGAGCGTCCTGGTGTGGTGGCGCGCGCGCAAGCGGAGGGCCGGTCCACCGAGCTGACCTGCCCTGCGTTCGCGCGTCGCCGCGTACGTCTTCCGGGTGCATCGGCTCAGGGGGGCGGGCCACCCGTCATGAACGACTCCCGCCGTAGGACCATCGAGTTCCACACGGCCTCCTTCCCGAATCGACACTTCCCGTAGAAGGCGTCGGGACCCGATTCGACCTGGGCGAGGATGGCCCCCACTCCGTGTTTGTCGAAGGCCGTCACCGCAAAGGACTCCACGAGGAACTTGCCGATACCGCGATGCCGGAAATCCCGGTGGACCATCGTGGCGTGGATGATGGCCTCGGAGCGTTTCGTCGGAACGAGAAATCCGGCGATGAACCCCACGACCCGGCCCTTGAGCTCGAAGACTTGGAAGATACAATCCGGATCACGGACCATGGTGCCGAAATCCTGGAACGAGAAGAGCGGGTTGCCCTCGGACCTCTGAATCTCCAAGCACGACGGGATGTCCGATTCCCGAGATTCCCGCACCAGGACCGATGCCAAACGCCGGTGACTCGCGGTCCCCTCCGCCATGGAACCGGATCGCGTCGTCGCGCCATACGCATTTCGGCCGCCACGGCTGAGGGAGCGGGCGGACGACGGCCGGGTAGGCCCTGCGATGGTCAGGGCTCGGGCAGCTCCGCCATGTGGTAGTCGACGCCCCCGATCCTCCTGTGCTGGATCGCGCCCACGCGGACGACGTCCTCGAGACCTTCTTGGACCGCGTAGTGAAGGCCCGCGGGATGCGAGATCGCATCCGGCCTCGACCCCAGCTCCCCGAGGATCTCCGCGTCCGAGTACGCCTGGTCTCGATGGGCCTCCAGGAATGTCCGAATCTTCGCGGCGACTTCCTCGTGCGTGGGGGCCGCGTGGAAGGCGTCGCGACGGATCGGCATGGATCGCACCGGGGAACCATCCGCCTCAGCGTGTCCATGCCTCGCCCGCCGGGTTCCCGGGCACCCCTGGGAGGAGCCCGGCCTCGCGACCGTGACCGGCCGTAGAATCAGTGCAGAAGTCCGGTCGCCTTGAGCTCGGACCGGATGCGTTCCAGGGCAACGTCGACGTCGGCGGGCGCGTGCGCGCCCGTGCAGACGATCTTCCCGTTCCCGAACAGGAGGAGGACGACTCTCGGCTCGTCGATCCGGTAGACCAGGCCCGGGAACTGCTCCGGTTCATATTCGACGTGCCCCTGGTGGAGGGAGCGCGCGACCGCGGCCTGGTCGATCGGGGCGCCGAGGTCTGACGTTGCCACGAGGTTCTGCACCTCAATGTTCGGGTTCTTGGTGACCGGGATGCCGATGGTCTCGATCCGCTTCGCCACGAGGTCGATGACCCTCTTGACCTGCTCCAGGCTCTTCGCGCCCGTGCAGATGACCTTGCCAGTCCGGAAGAGGAGGATCGTCGCCTTCGGGTCCCTCAGGCGGTAGATGAGTCCGGGGAAGTGCTCCGGCTCGTACTTGGCCTCGCCCAGGGCGCGGGCAATCGCGGGGAGGTCCAACGCCTCTCCGAGGGAGGTCGACGCCACGACGTTCTCGATCTGGAACTTGGCCAACGAACAACCTCCGCGAGCGAGAGGCCTCGCCCCTCTTCCCCTCTCCCCGGGCACTCTCGGCCAGCACGGAACCGGACCTGCTGCTTATAAAGTTCCGTTGACCGGGGACTCCCGCAAGCTGCCTGGTGCCACGATGGGCCCGTTTGCCCTCGTCTGCCGATGCGCCCTAGAGGGTGAACTCCCGCGTTCAAACCCGATCGGACTCATCGACTCCTCGGCAGCACTCAGCTCCCTCATGACGGCGGGCGCGAGCTACGGGCGCGCCGGTCCGCGATGCACCCGATTCGATCGGACTTGAACGTGGCCCTCTCAATGTCTTCGTTCTGCGACACGCCGGAAAAGGGTCGTCGCCCCAGTGTGGAGTTTGCGTTGCGACCCCTGGGAATGAGGAGCCAACCCTTAAGTG
>DASQGG010000042.1 GCA_035632695.1 Thermoplasmata archaeon | reverse complement strand
CCTACGACGCGGATCCAAACCACGGGGGGTTCGGCGCTCGAGTCGACGCCCTCGTCCGGATGTTCGCCGCGTTCGCGCGCGTCCACGTGACGCTCACGGACTGGTTCGGGGGCGACCGCGTCCCGGGCGTCGACTACGAGGAGTGGCCGTTGCGGGACACCTCCCTCAGTCGGCTACACCGACTGCGCACGTACTACAAGACGGACTTTCCGAAACGCCCGGTCACGGATCGAGCCGATCTCGCCGTCGTGGAGACCCTGGACCTCTGGGGCCTGACCAAGCAATCACCCGGGATTCCGCACATCCTGGACGAGCACAACGTGTACTGGGAACTGCTCCGGTACGACATCACGTCGGCCCCATTCTTCTCCACCCGTCTCGGTCGGAGCAGGTCCGTCCGACGAATCCTCGGACCCTACCTCTTGCGGAGGGCTCGGGACTACGAGGCCCGTGCGATCCGACAGGCAGAAGCCACGTTCGTCACCTCCACGGCGGACCGGGAGTGCATCCTGCGGGAGCTGCCCGACCGTGCAAACCACGTGCACGTCCTGCCCAACACGGTGGACGCGAAGCGCTGCACGGATTTCTCGGGCTCGGAGCAAGCGGACGACGTGGTCTTCGTCGGCAACTTTGCCTACGGTCCGAACCGGGAGGCCGCGCGCTTCATCCGCGAACGGCTTGCCCCCGGTTTGCCCCATGTGCGCTTCCTGCTCGTGGGCGGCAATGCTCCCGTCGGCAGAGACGGCCCGCCGAACGTGATCCCCACGGGATTCGTCCGGGATCTCGACACGATCCTCGGGCCCGCGGCGGTGTGCGTCGCCCCGCTCGCGCAGGGCAGCGGCACCCGCCTCAAGATCTTGACCTACCTGGGCTCGGGGAAGGCCGTCGTGGCCAGCACGAAGGCGGTCGAGGGACTGGACGTTCGCGACGGCGAACACCTGTTGATTCGAGACGACGAGGCGGGCTTCCGCGCGGCGATCCTCAGCCTCCTCAAGGATCCCGAACTCCGACGCAGTCTCGGTCGGAACGGGCGCCGCCTGGTCGAGGAGCGTTACGATTGGCGGGTCTACGTGGACTGGCTGAGACAGTTTTCCGCGACGCTGCGAGGCGCTTGAGACCGAGGCTAGGGGGCTCCCGAGGAAGGGGGCTTCCATTCAGGGGGCGCCGTAGCCCCGTCCCAGTCCGTACCGGAAGGGCCGGCGCCCATGAGCCGACGCCCGAGTTCCCCACGACCTGCGAAGCTCTTCATCATCGTGATGCCCATTCTTGCCCAGTACGCCGGCGGGAAAGGGCGCGATCGCGGCTGAACGCTGGGTCGCAGGGACGTTGGGAGCACGAACGACAGGCCCAGATCCTCGCGCACGTACCCGATGATCTCTTCAAACGCCGCCATGGCACGCGAATCCAGCCCCAGCGGAGAATGGAGGTACATGTGGACGACGTCTGCGCCTCCGACCCGCGCCTCGTCGAGCGCCGCCCTGAAGTAGGACGCCCCCACGTCGAGGAGGATCTCCGGGGTCAAGTGATGGCCCCACAGCCCCTGGTAGACGGGAAGGTACACGTACGGCTCGGAGCCCCGCACCTGGTAGTCGTCCGCGGAGGGCGAGTACGGTTGCGCAAGCCGGGGGAGACGACTCCAATCTGCGTACGGGGAACGATGTCCCGGAAGCGCGCTCCCGTCGTGCGTGAAACCTTCCCGGCGAAGCAGCGCAGCCGTGGCCGCGTCCTCGGACCAGCGCCCCGCGACGAAGAGCCGCGGTGAGCGGCCCGTCCGTTCCTCGAAGATCTCGCGGCTCGCCGCGATCAACCGGGCCTGGTCCGCGGGGGGATATCGCCCGAGGCCGTCGTGACTCGGTCGGAGCTGACCCATGACGCGCTTCGAGAGCACCGGGTCCTGGGGGTGGATGTGCAATCCCACGTCGTGGCCTGCCAAGTCGAGGTCCGTGAGCTGCAGGGCCTGCGGAGTCATGGCAAGGCCCATCGGGACCCCTAGCCGATCGGCGAACTCGAGGATCCTGGGGAGGCCCTGGACGATGCCCTCGGTCCGCTCGAAGCCGTAGACGACCGTGCGCCCTTGGATGCTGCCCGGTTCCACGTGACACAGGAGGATGGCTTGGAGAGGCACCTGGCACACCGGGCGCGTACTTGATGGGACGCCGATTTCTTAAAGATGCCCTTCGGCCGGGCGCAAAACCTCGGGCCGTCCGAGCGCTCCTGGAATGGGCCGCAGAGGTCTCGTAGGACGCCCCGTGCCGGCAACCCGGAAACCCTTAAGCGCGGGACAAGCCTGCCGCGTGGCGGAGTCGCATGCGCCTCCAGTTCCAAGCGCGCCCCGCAGACCTCTACGGGGTCTTCGCGTACACCCTCGTCGTCTCAGCCGGGCTCCTCCTTACGGGCGGCCCGAACCCGTTGGGACTCGCCTTGGTGTTCGTGATCCCCGGGTACCTCGCCATGGCCGCTCTGCTCCCTCGGGCAGACCAGGGGGACTGGACGTTGCGAATCGGGCTGAGCGTCGGACTGAGCCTCGCCTTGCTCGCCTTCCTCGGGCTCGCCCTGAACTTCACCCCGTGGGGGATCTCGTTCACGTCCGTCACACTCGCGGACCTCGGCTTGTCCGTGGGGCTCGGCCTCCTCGCGTACGGCCGACGCATGGCCGTACCGGTCGCCGAACGAATGGGAGTCGCACTCGATGGGCACGCGGCTCGCTGGAAGGAGTACAGCCTCCTCGAGAAAGGGCTCACCGTCCTCCTGGTCATCATCCTCGCGATCATGGTCCCGTTGCTCGCGGTGTCCCTGACCCAGCCCCGCCCGACTCCGAGTTTCACCGAACTCTACTTGCTCGGGCCTGCGGGCAACTTCTCCGCCTACCCGTGGGTTCTCAACGTGTCGCAGCCGGCGACCGCGGTCGTTGGGGTGTCGAACCACGAGGGAGCCTCCGTGGGCTACACGCTTCGCGTTGACCTGCTTGGCGTCCAGAAGCACTACAACGCGACCGCCGGAGTCAACGAGACCGTCGTGGTGAACCAGACCACGTGGTCGTGGTTCAATTTCACCCTCATGAACGGAGGCAGCTGGAATCGGTCCTATATGTTCTCGATCCCTGCGGTTGGAACCTGGTGGGTGGCGTTCGACCTCTTCCGTGCCGGCCAGCTTGCGGCGCCGTACCGGAGCGTCCACCTTGCGATCGTCGTCCCATAGGGGGCGAGGGGCGACGGCCGTGCTCGCGGGTTTCGGGCTCCGGGAACGTGCGGGGCCGAACGCGAAGGGCCGGGCGCCTCGGATGAAGCGCGGATCCCCGTCTCGAGTATTGCCACGGAGACTCGGGGTGGACACGACCACCGCAGGAGTGGCTGCTGTCGTTCCGCAACGAACGCGGGGTCGACGGTCGGTCCGGGGCGCGGTGACATCGTGAGCCTTCCGCGCGTGGCCATTCTCACGCCTCAGCCTGCTTCGAGGCACGCGGGGGGCGTGGAGGTATTCAGCGGACAGCTCGCCGAGGCGCTGGGTGGGGCGCGAATCTACACGCCTTCCGCGGTTCCGGAGAGGACCGAATCCGCGTTGGCCCACGTCGGCCTCGAGCTGCCGCTTCGGGCCGCGGAGCCGGCGCGGACACTCCGGCATACCTGGCGGACGGAGCCCTACGAGCTCGTCATCTCCAACGGGCTGTGCGGGTGGCCGTTGGCCTTGGCTCCCGTCCCCAGCCCCATGGTCGAGATCTATCACATCACGCTCGCCGGATTCGCTCGGAAGGCGCTGCAGCGACGTAGCGACCGGTTCACCACAGAACGCGTAGGTGGATTCTTCGACCGGCTTGCGGGCGCAGGGAAGACCGTCGTTTGCGTGAGCGAGTCCGTCCGGCGGGAGGTTTCCGCGCTGTACGGCCATCGGTCCTCCGTTCTGCCCAACGGAGTGGACGTCGCTCAGTTCCACCGAGGGGACCGGGACGACGCCCGGGAGCAACTCACGCTCCCCCGCGACGCCCGGATCGCCCTCTACGTGGGCCGCCCGGAGTACGCCAAAGGATTCGATCGAGTCCAGGAGCTCGCCCGCGCCATGAAGGACGTCCTCTTCGTTTCCGTATCCGGATCGGCTCCAGGACCCGAGAACCTCAGATGCTACACGAACGTGCCCCACGACCGGATGCCGCTCTTCTACACGGCCGCGGACGTCTTCCTGCTCCCATCCCGGTACGAGGGGTTCAACCTCTCCCTCCTGGAAGCGTTGGCGTGCGAACTCCCTGTCGTCACGAGCGCCGCGGCGTACCCCTTCGACCGAGCCGCGAAACCCCTCGCCAACGTGGTCGAGCCCGTGGCGACGGATGGACTGGCGCAGGCCGCTCGCGAGGCGATGGACCGTGGTCCGAGGATGGACCTTCGCGGCCGCATTGTCCATGAGTACTCCATGGACGCGTTTCGAACGCGCTGGGTGGACTTCGTCCGGCAACGGGTCGACGGAGCCAAGCCTGACGACTGAGTCTCCCTCGGTCCCACGGGACTCGCTCGCGGTAGGTCCAGTGTTCGCTGTGGAAGCGTGGCTATTAGTAGAGCCGCGTTCTTCCGCGCGGTACAGGGGGTAGGGTCCAATCGCCGAGCGCCTGCGCGTGTGGATCGGCCCTCTAGCGAGCAGGCCCGGGGGCGGCGCCCGCTTCCTCCTCTCCATCGCCGAACACTCCCGCCATCGCATGCACGTGGCCGGCGAGAGGGAGATCATCATCCGGAGCCTGCAATCGGCGGGCCGCCGTTATCGGGCAATCCCATTCCTCTATCCCGCCCTCGAGCGCATCCTACGGCGCGAACGGGTGGCGCACATCCATCGGTCCATCGAGTATGCGGACGTCCTCGGCTCGCGGCCAACCTTGCTCCCCTGGATCTTCACCCTCCATGGACTCGGCTTCGAGGAGCATTGGGGCCATGACCCGGCGATGATCCACGTGCTCCGCGACTACAACGAAGCCGCGCTTCGTGTCGTCCAGGCGGCTCCGCGCGCGACCGTCGTTGCGCGGTGGCTCCGAGATTACGTGTTCGAGCGGACCGGCGTCTCACCGGCCGTCACGCCGCCCGGGATCGATCTCGGCGAGTTCGCCCGCTCCAATGCGGATGGGTTCCTTCGGAAGAGTGGTCTCCCGCCTGGGTTCGTTCTGTGGGTGGGGAGGCTCGTGCACGAGAAAGGTTTGGACACCTTCGTGAACCTCGCGGCGCGGATTCCGGACCGGGCGTTCGTGGTCCTCACGGACCGCCCGCGATCCGAGGCCGAGCGGGAGGTGAAGGGCCTCTGGCCCAAGAATCTTCATTACCTCGATTCCGTGCCGCGACCCCTCGTCGTTTCTGCCTTCCACGGATGCTCGATCCACGTGAGTACGAGCCGTTACGAGTCGGCGTCGACCACGCTCCCGGAGGCGATGGCGTGCGGGAAGGCGGTCGTGGGCCCGGACCTCTACGGACCCCGCGAGATCATCGGCGATTCCCAGGGCGGTTTTCTCTATGACCCCGCGTCCCCGGACGACTTGGAGCGGCAGGTCCTCAGGGCCTTGGACCACCCGGAGCTCGGGCAGCGTGGACAGGCCTTTGTGCGCGAGCACCGGGACTGGAGGAAGCTCGCTCTCTTCTTCGATCGTGAGTACGAGGAGCTCGCGGGCGAACGCTGAATCGGCTCCGGACGACTCCAGGAAAACGCACCCGCAGCGGGCGAGTCCCGTGATCGACCGTTGCGCCGATTCTGTGCCCAAGGAGTTGGATGGCCGCGGTGCTCACGGAATGAGCTATCTACAAGCGGCTCCATGGCCCTCCCCTCGGGCCGCGCCGTCGACGGCCCTGAGTCCCTTCCGCCACCCAGGCGTGTTCATGTCCGAGGCACCCGCGTCCCACAAATCGAGTTCGCTCGGCGAGACGCGGACGTACTCGGTGCACGGCGTCCACGTCTCGATTCACGCGGACTGGTCTGAGTTTCTTGCGCTCAGCGACCTCATGTTCGGAGTCTTCCATCCACAAGGGGACACGACCGAGACGCTCTCCGTCGACGTGGGTCTCCAGGTTCGCGGCTGGTTCGACTCGCCCGCCGGTCGAATCGAACGACAGGATGCGGAAGAACGCCTTGGCACGAATGAGTTCGTCGGGAGCGGAACGGCGCGGTACGCGGCCGGGAAGCTCGACGTGCGCTACACGGATGGGCGCGATGCCCACGTGAGCGCCTCGTACATCCTGGATCGTAGCTCCCGCCTCCGCCGAATTGTCGGGAGGCCGGAGTCGTGGGACGACGAGTACGCCCTGTTCCGTCTCGCGGTCCATGAGCCCGTGCTCCTCAAGCTCGAGCGGCGGGGCGGGGTGGTCCTGCATGCGTCCGCCGTGTCGCGAGGCGGACGCGCGCTCGTCCTGGTCGGGCTCAACGGAGGGGGCAAGTCCACGCTCTGTGCCAGCCTCTTGGACCGCCTCGACTATGTGTCGGACAACTTCGTCGTCCTCGATGGAAAGAGGGTCTTGGGCTTCCCTTCCGCCTTGCGCATGCCCGGTCCGCCTGCCGCCGGTTCGCGGGACCTGCCGGCGGCCCACGGCAAACACTTCCTGCGCCCGGACCCGGGGCGGTCCCGGACCACGGGAGATGCCCAGGCCTTGGTCTTCCTCTCCCTCGGGGGTGCCACGTCCCTCACGCCCCTCACACCGGACGAGGCGTTCCGGCGACTCCTTCAGGTCCAAGACATGACTCATGAGTTTCCGCGACACACATACCTGGGCCCCCTTGCCCTTCCGCCGAAATTCACGAGCCTCGAAGCCATATCCGAGGAAGTTGCCGCCTACCGCCTCGTGGTGTCCCGGACGAACGATGCCCGGGATCAGGTGTTGTCACTGGTGTGAGGCGGTCCGACCCCAACCGACACCCGGCCGCTGGCGGGATACGTAATCCACATATTCCACCGCCAGTATGCCACGCCCGGTGTCCATCCTGGCGGCCGCGGAATCCCCCTCCACCCTCGACGAGACGCGCACCGCGACCTTCTCGTTCCACGGCCTCTTCTCGGTCCGCGTCGCGCACCGGGGGTCTCGCCCGGCTCATGCACGGGGAAATCCCGTTCTTCGTAGACCCCAACGCAAGCCCGGACGGCCCCGTGGACCTCGTGGTCGAAGAAGGCCCGATCGAAACGGAGGAGCGGATGCTCTCGACCCTGTACTCGTTCGGACGGGATGCAATCGTCGTGGGCACCGACTCCGGACGGATTCGCCTCTCGGAAGGACACATCCTCGCGGAGCCCTCCCTGAACCCGGAGGAGCTGTATGCCCGCTGGGTGGAAGGCCTGCTCTTCTTCAAGGTGCTATCCCAGGGTGCGTTCCTCGCCCATAGCTCCGCGGTGTCCCGGGCCGGTCTGGGATACTTCTTTCCGGCCTGGGCGCACACCGGGAAGACCAACGTCGCCCTGGAGTTCGTCTCCCACGGGTACGACTACATGGCGGACGACTGGTGCCTCCTGTCTCCGGCGGGGGAAATCCTGGGCTACCCGCGCTGGCTCCGGCTCTTCGACTACAACTTCGAGGCTCACCCGCAGCTCCAGAGCACCGTAGGGGGCCCGAAGGATCGGCGGAGGCTGAGCCGGCGGTTGGCCTTGAACCGGCTCGCGCACTCCCTGAATCCGGACGCCGCATTCTCCGCCAACATCCGGTCGAGGCTGGAGAGCCGGTTCTCCGTGTACCACCGAGCCCCGATCACCCGCGTCATCCCAGGGAGCCGGGAAGCGCTCCGCGCCCCCCTGACGAAAGCGTGCCTCCTGTCCACGGGCCGGTCTCGCCACGTGGAGATCGCGGATCTCGCTCCCGACGAGTTGGCACGGCGGGTGTCTCTCACGGCCATGTACGAGCGGTACATGTTCAACATGGACCGCGTCGCCTTGGCGTACGCTGGGATGCCCGACGGGCCCCTGGACTTTGCCCCGGCGGGCGAAGCCGTCCTGCGCAACGTGTTCGCCCGGACCCGGTGCTTCGAGGTCCAGTTGCCTCCCTCGCCCTCCACGGACGACCTCCATCGGATTCGGGCTGTGATCGAATCCGCCTGATCCCCCCCGGGGACGCGCCGGGGTTTACGTCGGCCTCGAGGTCTTGCGCCGGTTCCGTGGTCCCTCCGTGAGCCTGCGGCGGAACTCGGTGCGGCTGAACACGTTCCGGAACCCATCGATGAGCGTCACCTCGCCCGCAGCGGAGAGCGTGTGCAGCCCGAGTGGGTACGGTCCGTTCGGGTCCGGCTCGACGAACGACACAACGCTCTCCCGGAAGGTGCTCGGCGTGAGCTCGTCTACGCGGTTGATCGCGACGCGGCCGCCGTAGGTTCTCGAGCAGTCCTGGGCCGGCCTGTACAGGTTCCCCTTCCAGAGGAACGGCGTCCCCGCGGGACGAGCCGACACGGGGGTGTCCAGCACGGGATTCCTCAGGTGAGGCGTCCACGGTCCCTCCAGGCGGTCCGCGTACCACAGGTGGAGCTTGCGGTCCGGTTCGTTCACGTTCATCGAGAAAATCCACCAGCGGTCGTCGAACCGGCAAATGGTGCTGTCGACGCCCGCGAAGCCACCCAGGAGGGTTCTCACCTTGGTCCAGCGATCGGGGAACGAGTCGGCTCGGTAGAGCGCGACCTCGCCCGCCTGGGAGGTCTCGGGGACGCAGTACACATGACCCTCACTCTCAAGGAGGAACGGGTAGGAGACATGACCTGGCAACGGAAGGACGACCTTCGCGTCGGGCGTGTCCGTGTCCTCGGGCCACTCGAACGTGACGAGCGACCCTCGACTCAGGTCGCGACGGTATCTCTCGCAGACCACCTGCAGCCGGCCGAATTGGACCCGGCCGAACGGGTCCGCCAGGTACTCGTCGCCTCCCGAAGCATGAATCCACCGCACCTCCGGGTGGAAGTCCGACTCGAGGAAACGGTGGATGGGTTCCGCAGCCAAGCCGACGCCCCATTGCCGGTGACGGAAATACTCTCCGTACGTGGCGCGTGCGTAGGAAGCAGCTCGCCTGGCTTTGAGCACCGGCGCCATCCATGGGCCGCCGGATCGGGCGGCCTCGAACGCGGGTGGCCTCATGCGCCGGTCGCCGGGGAGGATTTGATTCTCCACGAGGAAGCTGGTCAGCTCCTTCGCGTAGCTCTCCAGGGACCTGCGCTCCCGAACGTACCGCATGGCCCGATCGATGAGCGCGGTCTGGTCGTGCTCCAAGGTCAGAAGGATGCGATCGGCCAAACGCTCCACCGACCCTTCAGGCACGAGATACCCCGTGTCGCCGTCCGCGACAATCTCCGCAAGCCCGCCTACCGCGCTGCAGACGACCGGGACGCCCGAGGCCATGGCCTCGAGGGCGCTCATAGGGGTCCCTTCTTCCACGCCCTCAATCGTCACGGAAGGGAGAACGACGACGTCCGCGACGTTGTACACGTACTTCACCAACGCGGAGTCCAACTTGCCAAGGAACGTGACGTAGTCGTCGAGACCCAGGGCCGCCCGCAGCCTCTTCAGGTCGGAGAACTGGGGACCGTCTCCGGTAACCAAGAACCGCACGTTAGGGTCCTTGTCGATGACGATTCGGGCGGCCCGAATCAGGTAGTCGACCCCTTTCCGGGGGCTCAGTCTTCCCGAGTACAGGACAATCCGGTGCCCGCCCTTCGTCGACGTACCCAGGGGCACGCCTCCTTGGCGCAGCGCCTTGCTCGCTTCTGCGGCGTTGCGCGGCGCGAACTCCGCCGTATCCACGAAGTTGAGTCGAACCATGACCTTGGCGGGGTCGACGTTGGCTTCGGCGAGGACGAACGAGCGAAGGCGTGTGGTGACCGTGAACACAAAATCCGCGTTCTCGAAGGCGTACTTCTCCAACGCCCACGCAAACTTTGCATCCCGGGTGCCGCGACGGAGGTATCCGGCCACGATGTCCCCCAGAGCGTACTGCGAGTGTACGGTCAACACGACCGGAGCGCCCACGAAGCGAGAGATCCACCGCGCGGCAGGAAGACAGGCCGGCTCGTGGGCGTGAATCAGCCTCGTATCCCCCCGAATGGCTTCGCGGAGAGCGAGGAGGCCGTGGAGGATCTCGACGACCGCGGTCATGGCTTGCAGTCGGCTGCCGGGCCACAGCTTGACCACTAACCACAGGGATTCCTGCAGGGTTCGCGGGATCGCTTCGTGGGAGGCCAGGCTGCTTTCGTGGCCCGCGAGCGCGATGACCTTCTCCAGCGAGAGCAGATGGGATGAGAGCCCGCCGATTTCCCGGTCGCCCCATGGGGCCATGAGCAGGATCTTCACGGGTCCCCCTTCGTTGGCGGACGGCACCTCGGCAAGCCCCTCACGCTCGCCGCTCCGGGTCCGGGAGGCGCTCGGCGGCCCAGTGATGGCGGATCAGGGTCGACCCCACCCACCACGCCTCCACCATCTTTCCGGACCCGAAGAAGTCCCCGCTCTCCACCCGCAGGTTCGCCGCGGCGGGACGCAAGAGGTCCAAGTCGTTGGGGCCCATCAGGTGAACCTCGATGGTGTACTCGCCGGGGGCGAGGGGCACCTGGGGGACGCGGCACACGATCGCCGTGGAGGGCGGCCCGAGCTGGAGGTCCTCGCCCGCCATCAGGTTGCTGAGGACCGCGACACGCCTCCCTGCGCTGTCGTCGATCCCGAGGTCCACGGCGACCGTCCCCACGGGATCGGCGCATTGAACCTCCACCCGGATGGAAAAGGTCTGACCTGACACGACCCCATCGAGCACACGCCCCGCGTCGTCGACGAAGTCCACGGCCCGAAGGACCACGCGCCCGTCGGGGCTGGACGCCAGAGCCCCGTTCGCGGGGGAGCGCTCCACGACGGATTTCAAGTACTCCTCCACCACGTAATGCGGATCGCCCTCGCAGGTGATCCGTCCCCGGGACAAGAGAATCGCCCGGGTGCAGATCCCTTGGATGGACGCCATGTTGTGACTCACGACGAGCACGGTCCGGCCTTGCCTCGTGATCTCCCGCATCTTGCTCAGGCTCTTCTTCTGGAAAGCCGTGTCCCCGACCGCCAGCACCTCGTCGACGAGGAGGATCTCCGTGTCGAGGTGGGCGGCCACCGAGAAACCCAGCCGGACCTGCATCCCGCTCGAGTAGCGCTTGACCGGCGTGTCGATGAACTTCTCGTACTCCGCGAACGCCACGATCTCGTCGAACTTCCGGTCGATCTCGGCCCGCTTCATGCCCAGGATGGCGCCACTCAGGTACACGTTCTCGCGGCCGGTGAGTTCCTGATGGAACCCGGTCCCCACCTCGAGGAGCGAGCCGATGCGTCCGTGGATTTCCCCGCGGCCTGAGGTGGGATCGGTGACGCGGGAGAGAACCTTCAGCAGCGTGGTCTTTCCTGCCCCGTTGTGGCCGACGATGCCGAGGACCTCACCCGGTTCCACGGTGAAGGAGACGTCCTTCAGGGCCCAGATGTACGGCGATCCGTCGTCCGGGTCTGGCGATGTCCGCGGTGGGCGCGGTCGGAGCCGCCCGCCGGCCCTGGAGACGGCGCCCACAAGGGAGTCCCGCAGGGTGCCGTAGCTGTACCGCTGCCCGATGCGGTATCGCTTGGACAGGTTCTCGGCCACGATCGCAGGTTCGGTCACGGCGGTCACACCACGTCCGGCAGGGTCTTCTCCACCCGAAGGAAGTAGAAGATGCCACTCACGAAGATCAGGAGGGCGACCACCACGGAGAGCCAGGAGGTCAAGTCGAATGCGAAGGCCTGGCCCAGGAGCGCCCAGCGGAAGCCGTCGACCACGCCCACCATGGGGTTCAGGGAGTAGATCCAGCGCAGGGACGCGGGGACAATGGATGCCGGGTACAGGATCGGCGTCGCGAACAGCCACAGCTGAGTGAGGAAGGGGATCGTGTAGTGGATGTCGCGATAACGCGCGTCGAGCGCGGAGAGCCAGAAGGCGATGCCCATGCTCGTCACGATCGCCAGGAGGACGAACAGGGGAAGCGCGATCGTGATTAGGGTCGGCACGAACCCGAAGTACAGCATGAGGCCCACGAGGACGATGGAGGCGATCGCGAAGTCGACGAGGGCGGCGATCACCGTAGAGGCGGGCAGGAGAATTCGGGGGAAGTAGACCTTCGTAATGAGCGCTTGGTTCGCGGTGATGCTCACGCCGCCCATGGCCAGTCCCGCGGCGAAGACTCCCCAGGGCACGAGGCCCGAGTAGGTCATCAGGGGGTAGGGAATGTTCGTTTGTTGGAAGGCCGACACCTGCCCGAAGAACAGGGTGAACACGACCATGAGGAGGACGGGCTGGAGGATCGCCCACGCCGCACCGATCACGGTCTGCTTGTAGCGGACCTTGATGTCCCGCCACGCGAAGAAGTAGAGAAGCTCCCGGTATTCCCAGAGCTCGCGGAGATCGAGGCGCCGCCATCCCTTCGACGGCCGGATGAACCGGACGGGCAGGTGCTTTGGGGCGGAGGCGACTTCCGACGACGTGGACATGGATCAGGCCCCTCCCGTGCCTCGGCCTCGTTTCCGCGGGCCGGCATCCAACGTGTCACCCTCACTTAGCCCTATGTGCGCATCCCATTCCATCCGCGGGATGCGCCCATGCCTTGCGGTATTCGCCACTCCCGTCCCGTCTTGTCGTCGCGCTATTTATATCCTCGTCCGGCCCCGAACCCTGGGCTCCGTCGCGTGCGGGAGTCGCGCGTTGCGGGGAGCGCATTCCCCGCACCGCGAAATCTTGTTTCACAGGTGACAAACAATGTTTATGAGGTTATCCGAATCGATAATCGCCAATGGGATTCACGGGCTGCTCTCAGATCCGACAATCACTTGTGAGTGGCAGACGCGAATCGGTTTATAGCGTGGGCTCAGGTGCGACCTGCCGCCCCCGCCGGCCAGCGGGGATGAGGCGTGGGGATGAGGAACATGGCCGACGAAGGCACCCGGCGCATGCGTGGCGTCTCCGAGCCGACCGCCTCTCATGCCCGGTCTCCGAAGGAGTCTGCGCGCCCTCATGATGCGTCGTCTCGGCGGCAACGGGACGGCCTTTGGCCGGCGCCCGCCTCCCCGTTCCCCAATGGAGGGGTGATCTCCTGAGCACGCGGGCCCGGACAAGCTCCATCCTCCTCCTGCTCGTCGGGCTGCTCCTCCTCCTAGGCTCCGGAGTCTCGCCGATCGGAGGCGCCCGGGCGAACACGGGATGCCCCGGGAGCACGAACGCGTTCGGTACCCAGTCCCTGACCGGCGACTGCGCGATCACCGCGAACACGGTCTGGGGCAACGGGACACTGACCTTGGCGGGCAGCCTGAACGTGAACGGGGGCGTCACGCTCACCCTGTGGAACCTTGTGGTCAAGTTCTCGCAGACGTCCGACCTCCAGCACGTGCTCTCCGTGGGCGGCACGATCCTGGTCCGGGGCGGCGGCCTGCAGTCCAACGATGCGTACCATTGGCACCTGAGCGCGTCCGGGCGCGTCGATCTCGAGCGCACGAACGTCTCCAACGCGGGGAGCGGGTCCACCGCGGGCCTCGATATCCTCGGGGCCTCGAACAACGTGGTCTCGCATTCCCGAATCACGGGCACGCGCGTCCGCATGCTGAGCAACCACAACGATTACTTCGGCTACAACAACCTGTCCAACTACGACGACAGCGCGAACGGGAACCAGCACATCCTCTGGGTCGGGTCGAACGCGACCGTCGAGCACAACTCGTTCTGGAACGTCACGGAGGGAACCCAGTCCGTCATCCTGACCTACCTGAACTGGGGGAACACCCGCTTCTTCGCGAACGACATCAAGTACCGGGCGAACGGGAACAACGCCATGGGCATCGAGGTCATCAACATCGACCACACCCAGACGACCGTCAAGCCGACGGGTTACACCGTGACGGAGACCTGGAACAACCTCACGGTCTACTACCGATCCGGCGGGTCCAACGACGTTCCATTCGACAACGAGTATTCGGAGAGGCTCTACATCGCGAACAACACGGTCTCGGGACAGACGGACGGCTGCCTCCAAGGCGGAGGCCTGGTCAACTCCCTCATGGAAAACAACAAGTGCCACGGGGACGGAATTGGCGGCTCCTTCGGCATCTACGACTACATCTACGACAACACGTTCAACGTCTTCCGCAACAACAAGTTCGACAACTACGCGAGCGGCTTGGAGTTCCAGACCGGAAACGCGACGGTGGTGGGCAACACCTGGACCAACCTCACCGGGAGCACCGTCTTCGAGTGCTCGTCCGCCCCGTGCGCGGGATCCTCGACGGCGACCACGAACAACCTCTACGCCGGGAACAGCTTCTCCTGGAAGCCCGGCTACGGGCCCGTGGGGAACATGAGTCGGTTCTTCACGACGAACTACCTCGCCAACGTCTTCGTCGGGCACACTCCCGCGTCCAACGCGCCCACTCGCTACTACGTCTCGGACTTGGGCACCTACAAGTCGTTCAACGGGGACTGGCTCTATTGGGGCAACGCCGCGTTCCGAAGCCTGACCTGGTCCAACAACACGAACGGGAGTCGCTGTCTCACGGCGACCCTGCCCTCCCTCACGGCGGTGGACTGCAAGCCTCTCGGCACGGCCCTCTCCACGTCCCTGTCGGTCGCGGGGCCGATCGACCAACACGGTTCCGTGGATCTCGCGAACAATCCCCGTCAGGCCACGGTCCTCTACAGGCTGGGGAGGGACAAGTCGACCCTTAGCTTGAAGACGGCCAACCCGGGCAGCTTCACGTTCAGCGTCACGGGCGAGTACTACGGCACGTATCGGGTCAACGTCTACAACTACTCCGGATCCCGGTGGGAGAACTTCACGAAGCTTTACACCACGCCCTCCGGCAGTGGATCCTACGCCCGGTCCATGTCTGGGTTCTACAACGTCTCCTTCGTCCTGGTGAACCTGACGTCCGGCGGGCCGCCGCCTCCGAGCGCTCCTCCCTCCGTCACGACGAATGCGGCCAACTCGATCACCCAGACCGGCGCCACCCTGAACGGGCAGCTCACGTCGTTGGGGACGGCCGCCTCCGTCGGCGTCGGGTTCCTCTGGGGCACCAGCCCGAGCCTGAGCGGCGCCGCGAACGTGACGTCGCCGCAGTCGCCCCTCGCATCCCCGGCGAGCTTCACGTACTCCCTGACGGGCCTCAGTCCCGGAACCCAGTACTACGTCCAAGCCTGGGCCAACGGGGAAGGCTTCGCGGTGGGCAGCATCCTCGGCTTCACGACGGGCGTGACCACGACCCCACCTGCCGTGAGCACGAGAGCCGCATCGTTCGTAGGCCAGACCTCCGCCACGTTCAACGGGAACCTCACGAACCTCGGCAGCGCCTCGTCCGTTGCCGTCGGGTTCCTGTACGGGACCGATCCGGGGCTGTCCGGCGCGACGAACGTCACGGCCGGAACCCGGGGCGCACCGGCCGGGTTTTCGACCGCGGTCGCGAGCCTGTCCTCCGGCGTCACATACTACGCGGAGGCGTGGGCCAACGGCGCCGGGTTCGCGACCGGGAGCATCGTGAGTTTCACCACGCTCCCCACCCCGCCCACCGTGGCCACGTTCGCGGCGACATCGATCGGGCAGACGACGGCGACCCTGAACGGAAATCTCGGGAGCCTGGGTTCCGCGTCGCCGGTCACGGTGGGGTTCCAGTACGGACCGAACGCCACCTTGTCGGGAGCCACGAACGTCACCGCGGGCACCGTCGGCTCGCCCGGTGCCTTCAGCGCGGCCCTGCACGGCCTGTCTTCGGGCACCACCTACTACTTCCTCGCCTGGGCCCACGGAGCCGGTTTCGCCGGGGGAAACATCCTGAGTTTCAGCGCGACCAACCCGGGCTCGAACGCCCCTCGGGCGATCACCGAGGCGGGCTCCGGAGTGAGCGCGAACCTCGCGACGATCAACGGGAACCTAGCGAGCCTGGGAAGCGCGTCGGCCGTCAACGTGGGCTTCCTGTACGGAACGAGCCCGACCCTGGCGGGCGCCCTGAACGTGACCGTCGGCATTGCCCAAGCTCCTCAGGACTTCAACCTCTCCCTGACCGGGCTCGGGCCCGGGCAGACGTACTACTTCGAGGCGTGGGCCGCGGGACAGGGCTTCTCCCTCGGCGGCATCCGGAACGTGACCACGGACTCCCTCGCGCCCCCCGTGGGGCCCTCCGTGCTCGGGGTCACGTACAATCCGGACCTTCAGCAGCTCGACGTGGTGTTCTCCCAGCCCATGGACCCCGCCTCCGTGGCAGCCGCGCTTTCGATCCAACCGTCCACGGAGTTCGTGATCACATGGGTGAACGCCACGCACCTCCAGGTTCAGCTGGCGTCCTCCCCATCAGGGAGCACGGTGTACAACCTGACCATCGGGTCGACGGCTCGGAACTCCGGCGGCCTCGTCATGGGCGACCCGTTCACGTTCCGATTCACCGTGACCCCTGCGGCGCCGCCCGGCAGCCCGGTGGCCGGGTTCTTCTCGAATGCGCTCCCGTGGATCACGGTTGCCGTCGCGGGAGCCGCGGTGGTCGTCTTCGTGCTCTATCGCCGGAGCCGCAAGAAGGTCCTGGCCTTGCGCCAGACCGCGCGGGTGTTGGCGCAACGGATTCAGCAGCTTCGGGCGACCTACCCGAATCCAGCCCCGGCGGGGTCGCGACAAGGCAGCGTTCGGCCGACGCGGGTCGTCAAAGGACCGGTCCCGAAGGCCCGGTCACCCTGATCGGCGTGGGCGCTCCTAGGCGCGGACCCCGGACCGCGGGCGATGAACGCATCTGAAGCAGGCTCAGCCCTGACCCCACGTGATCGAGAAGAAGAAGGATGGAGGGGCGGTCAGGTAGTCCACGCAGTAGTCATACCCGTGACCGGGCTGGATCCTCCCGGCAACCGTTCCGATGGTAATCTGGCCCCCTGCGAGCTGAAGGGGCAGGTTCCAGTCTCCAGGGCTCGTCCAGGAGGGACACGTGGTATTGGCCTTTGCGAGCGTGTCAATCAGATAGACGTCCGTCACATTCGACGGGACAGTGAACGCCGTGTACGTCACGAACCCGGAGGCCGAGCTTATCACATTGATCGCAGGATGTGTGGGGCAGGTGAAGTGGATCAAGTTTCCGCTCGCGGCACCGGTGGGCTCAATGCCCGCGGCGCATCCGTTCCACATCATGGCGACCGAGGTGTAGGTCGGCGTCTGGTTGAAGAGTACGACCGCGGCCAGGACCCCGCTCGCAAGTGTGATCAGCACCGCCCCGAGAACGAGGACCTTCGCCCAAACCGTGACCGCCTTGCGGCGGGGCGGGCGTCCCTCGTACGGTTCCTTCGCCACGGACATCAGCTCACCGACGACCTCATCATACTCGTTGCTCACAGATACTCCCCCTATCCCGAAGACTTTGGTTCGACGCCGCGGTGAAGTCAGCGCGGATCGCGGCGTCGCACGTCAGGTCCTTCCTCCCCCGATTCCGGAAATCTGCCGTGCGCCGTTCTGGACCCCAAACCTGCATAGGTTGATCCTGCAGTGGGCCTAGCGGTCCGTCGCGTGGATTCCCGGAAATCCGTCACTGTCTCGTCGTATCTAGAAGCTTTCGCTTCCGGTCCTTACCCCATCCTCTCGGGATGACGGGCGGGCGGGACGACTGAGAGGCAACCGCGACAGCCGCGGCTCCGCAACTTGATAGGGCGCGGACGGTGGTGCCGTCCCGGGAGCGGAGGCCACGAAGGTTGTCGTGTTCGGCGCCACCGGGCGTACGGGCCGCCACCTGCTCGAACAGGCCCTCGCCGCGGGCCACGACGTCACCGCGTTCGCCCGCGACCCGGGCCGCGTGCCCGTCGCCCATCCCCGCCTGAGCGCGGTGCGCGGCGACGTCCTCCGCGCGGCGTCCGTGGAGGGCGCGGTGCAAGGCCAGGACGCGGTCCTCAGCGCCCTCGGGACGCCCGCCCGACGGCCGCTGCCGGTCCTCTCCGAAGGCATCCGGAACGTCCTGGATGCCATGGAGGCCCGCGACGTCCGCCGCATCGTCGTCCTGTCCACGGCGGGCGCGATGCACGAGGATGGGGGGTCCCTCGAGGGCAACCTCGCCCTAGGCCTCGGTCGACGGGTGCTGCGGGGCCCCTTCTTGGAGCACGCGCGGATGTTGGCCGAGGTCGGGCGGAGGGACGCGGACTGGATCGTGGTCCGCGCGATGCTCCTGACGAACGGACCGCGGACGGGTCGGTATCGCGTCGCCCTCGAGGGCGTCCCCCACGGAGGTCTCCGCATCTCCCGCGCCGACGTCGCGGACTTCATGCTCACGCAGCTCGCAAGCCGCGAATACGTTCGCCAGATGCCCGCCATCGCGTACTGAGGTCCGAGCCCGGCATCCCATCCGTCCGGGACGTGGAGCTCGTCCGGGCGACCCGAGACCACGCCGGTCCCGGGGAACGGCACGGGACCTCTCACCGGCCCGCACACCGGGTTCGTGATCGGGCACCGCATGGGGCAGACCGTGAACCCGCCTTCAGCGGAGGAGCCGATGCCGCAGGAACTCCCGCACCCCGAGGATCCGATCGACCTCCCCGTTGAACTTCGCGAGGACGTCCCCGTACTCCTTCTCGATCCGCGCGAGGGCGACCTTGAGCTTCGATTCGACCCCATGCGTGTCGCGGCCCGACGTGACCGCGGCCAGGAAGATGTCCTTCCCGCGCACGATGAGGACGTGGTAGTCCCCGAATTCCAGCTCGTGGAGGCTGCGGTCCTCCCCGAGCTTGAACGCGTCGCGCACGAAGTCCTGGACGCCCGTGAGCATGCCGCCGACCAGGTCCGGGTCCTTGTCCGGGGCGAGCTCCCGCGAGAGGTGGTCGATGAGGAGCCCCGCACTGGTCATCACGAACACCTCCTCGATCCGCGAGCTGCGCCTCCGGTAGACGAGGAACGCGACGGCTCCGGCCGCGGCCGCCACGCCGACGAGCACGTACGGCCACACGGACGGCGGCGCCGCGACGGCCACGACGACCGCGGTCGACTGCGCGCTGCCCACGACGGCCCCCTGGCTGTTCGTGAAGACCGCGGTGATCAGGTTGGGGATCTGCGTGCCCACGGCGACGCCCGCCGGGACCTGGACGAACAGGGTGATCGCCTGCTCCTCTCCGGGCTGGATCTCCGTGTACGTCCAGTTCAGGCTCTGCGTCCCGCTCGGCACGACGCTCGACGTGTACGAGAAGACCTTGAGGTTCGCGTCCAGGGAGTCCGTGAGCCAGACCGTCCTCGCGGGCGTGCTGCCCACGTTCTTGACGCGCAGGGTGTAGTAGAACGTCGTCTCGGCGGGCACCGCGCCCACGCTGGTCGCGAGGCTGAGCTGGATCGCGGGGACGACGAACGTGGCCCGAGCCGTCGTCGTCACCACGGGCCCGAGGTTCCCGTTCGCATCCGTGTACGTCGCGGCCAGGGAGACGGTCTCCGTGGTCCCGTTCGCGACGCTCCCCCGGGCGGCGAGGGTGAGATTGAACGCCCGCGATCCCAATCCGAATCCGGCCCAGTGCCAGGCGATGTGGCCGCCGGCCCCGCTCCGCTGGCCGTCCGAGGAATCGGAGACGTACAGGAGGTCGTTGGGGAGGGTCGCGTTCAGCCAGACCCCGCCCGCGGCTCCCGTGCCTTGGTTCGTCGGATCGATCCGAATCGTGATCGGGGCTCCGCCCTCGACCACGCCATCGGACGGCGACACGGTGACGAGGAGCCTGGGTCCGGCCACGGTCGCGTTCACCACGTTCAGGAACACGACGGGCTGGGGATTCCCGAAGCGGTCCGTGTACACGATGGAGCCGGACATGGTGAGGACGGCCCCGTCGCTCGCCCCGGAGGCCACGCTGAGGTTCAGGAAGATCCGCCGCGGTCCGAGCCCCACGCCGGACAAGACGAAGATCGCCGCGGAGCCGGAGACCGTCACGGGGAGGCTCGCGTCCCGCACGCGCAGGCTGGGGTCCAAGATGAGCGTGGCGACGAGGCTCAAGGCGGCCTCGTCCCCGTCGTTCGTGAAGTTCAGCGTCGCAGGCAGGAGGTCCCCGGGGGTGACGAGGGATCGAGCCAACCGGATGGACGCGTTCGCGACCTCCGGGGCGATCACCCGGACGGATACGGCCGCTGCCTGCGTGGGCATGAGCGCCTGCCGAGCGTTCGTGTAGGTCAGGACCGCGCTACTCGCGAGGTTCTTCCCGCGAGGCAATCCGGACCCCCCGCGGACGGTGACGTTGACCGCCCCGGACGCCCCCGACCCGAAGCTTGACCATTCGATGTCGACCCCGTCGGGGACGGGGGCGGAGGTGCCGCCGACGGAACTCGAGGAGTCGGAGACGTACACGAGCCCCGCGGACCACGACACGTTGAGCCAGACGTCCGCGGCGGGGTCTCCCGTGTTCTGCAGGGTCAACGTGAGGACGAACGTCTCGTTGGCATGGATCGTCGCGGTCGAACTCGAGAAACCCAGGGCCAGGACCGGACCTTGGAGGATGACGGCCGCCGAGGCGGCGAGGGAGGGCCAGAGATGCCCCTTTTCATCCGTGTGGTTCAGGCCCGCGCGGGTCAAGATGCTGGGCGCGGGCGGGATCCCGGAGCGGACCGTGACCTCGACGAGGAAGAAGTGGCTGCCCACGCCCACGTTGGTCCACGTCCACGCGGTCGGGCCCGTCCGGTTCGACTCCGCGGAGCTCGTGACGAACAGGAGCTGGTTGGGCAGGGTGAGGTTGATCCACGCGCGTCCCGCGGGGCCGCTGCCCGTGTTGTTGTACCAGACCGCGAAGAAGAACGTGTCCCCGCTCAAGGCGCTCGACTGGGTGGGAACGAGGACGAGGTCGAAGGACGGCGCTCGGACGAGGGCCGTGGCCGTGGCGTACGCGAGCACGCCGTTGCCCTCCTCGACCATGATCTCGATCGCGTACGTCCCGTTCGCGAGCGCCGGGCCGTACGCCGCGCCGAAGAGCTTCCATGCGGAGACGTTGGAGGCCAAGAGGGTCATCGGGACGAAGTTCAAGACGCGGGAGCCCATGGGATCCGTGAGGTTGATCCACGCGCCCGCGATCTCCGCGGCCCCGAACGGATCGGAGACGTTCGCGCGGACGACGAGGGCGTCCTTCGGCGACCACACGACGGCAGGACCGGACGCGTCCCGCAGGCCCAGCACGTCCACCTGGACATAGGTCGTCGTGAGGACGTCCATCTGGGACGGCGTCGCCGTGGCGTTGACCGCCAGGAGCGCGTCGTCCTGGGAGGAGGTCATGTCCTTGATTCGCAGGAGGACCTGATGGCCTGCGGACACGTTGAGGTCCAGGTTCGGGAAGGGGAAGGAGAAGGCCTGGTAGCCGGGGATGTTGTCCGTGGTCACGCGGAGCTGCTCGTAGGCGACCGCGGTCTGGCTCGCCCCTACGACATCGAGGAGCGTGAAATTCATGTCCAGGTTCCTCGTGAGATGGGATCGCGAATCCAGGTAGAGGACGGAGGTCACGTTGAGCAGGCGGAACGTGCGGCCGAGGGGATTGACCAGGAGGAAGTCCACCGCCGCGCCGCCGCGAGGCACCTGGTACACGACCTGGGACCCGGCACCTCCCGTAGGCGGATCCGGCACGAGGGACTGGGGCGGCCCGGGGTTCCCAGGCACCAGGTACAGCTGCTTCCACTGAAGGCCGATGACCACGGAGGCCGCCGCAATCCGAGGCGGCATCCGGACGCCGGTCGCATTCGTGAACGTGAGGGTCGCCCGGTTCGTGAGCGTGGTGCCCGGGGCCACGCCGACGTCCACGGCCGCGGTCATGGAGAACGCGTGCGGCCCGTAGGCCAGGCTGGCGAACGTGTAGTTGGGAAAGCCCGTGATCGCCGGGACGGAGCCGGCGGTATCCGAGACGAACGTGAAGCCAACGGGCAGCGTGTCGTTGAGCCAGACGAGCGGCGCCGCGATCGTCCCCGTGTTGTTCATGTACAGCGTGAAGGTGACCGCGTCCTTGGGCCGAGCCCTCGGCGCGGAGCCCGTCATCGCGACGGACACGTTCGCGTCCGTCTGGCGACCGTACGTCAGGAACCACATGTCCGTCGGCGTCCCGGGGTTCGTCCAGCCCGTGCCCGTGTTGAGCATGGCCTTCCCCCCCGCGTACGTGTCGTTGTTGCTGTGATGCCACTCGTAGCCGTTGGCCGATCCCCCGCCTTTCGTGGCGACGATCCAGTAGAGCGTGCCCTGGACAAGGGTCGGGGTCGGCGTCAGGGGCACGTTGACCGGGCCCACCGTGGCCGCGGCCAGGGCCGTGGCCCAGGCAAGGAGCGAGCCGGAGGGCACGCCGGCCGCGTCCGGCCGGACCGTGATGTTGACCACGTTGCCGCCCCCGCCCGGGTTCCGTAGGCGCAACGTGAGGTTGAGCAGGATGTACGTCGAGGAGGCCGTGAAGGACTGCGCCACGCTCTCGCCGGACCAGACGAGGAAGAAGGGGTCCCCGGACCCGATGACCGTGTTCGAGTCGAACACGCGCGGCGCGATGGCCATCGCGGGACCGGCGAGGAAGGCGGCGCCTGCGGCGGCCAGGAGGAGGAAGACGGCCAGCACTACGCCGACCCGGGTCGGAGGCCCACGCATTCGAAGCCTCCAGGTGACGTTCCCCACGTGGCTCTTGAATCCCCACGGGGTCGTTATCGGGGCTGATTGCGGATACCGGGGGGGCGAGGGACCTACTGCGCGAGGGTCCCGGGAGCCGTGCCCGGGGCCTGGGACATCACGGACTCCAGGACCGCCCGCGTGAGCCGGAGGAACGCTTCCTCCACATGCTCCCCGGTCTTGGCGGAGGTGTAGAGGAGGTCCACGGGGCCCGTGCCGCCGAGGGCCGCCATCAAGTCGGCGTCCGTGGTCACGCGGCGATCCGCGAGGTCGATCTTGTTGCCCAGGACGACGACGCGGAACGCGCCGACCGCGTCCTGCATCCGCGCGATCCACTCCCCGAGCGTCGACAGGGTTTCCTTGCGGGTCACGTCGAAGACCGCGAGGACGCCCTGGGTCCCGTGGAAGTACGCGTCCCCGAAGAGGTCGAGGAACGCCCGCTTCCCCATGATGTCCGAGATGATCAGGTCCGCGACGACCGGGCCTGCGGGGAGATCCACGTTCACCGTCTTCTTGGAGACGACGAACCCGAGGGTGGTGATGTACCGATCGTCGAAGGAGTGCGACACGAACCGGTGGACGAGGCTCGTCTTGCCCACGGCCTGCTCGCCGATCAGGGTGAGTTTGAGCTTGACCTGCCTGGTCGGCGCGGACATCCCTCGGTCCCAAGACCGGTCTCCGTCGAGCCGCAGGCCTGTATTTGACTCTGCCGGCTCGCTTTCTGCGCACGGGAATGAGCTCGAGCCGCCTGGCGCCGAGCCGGGTTCGCCCATCTCGTCCGAGGCCACGCGTCCGAGGCACGGGTGTCCTGCGGCTCAGCCCCAGATCCGGGACGACGCTTCGTGGGCACGACCGTCCCCGCAAGCACCCGTCGGTACTGCGTCATCAATACGACAAGCACCTATACCCCGACGAAGGTCGAGGGGACCCATTGGCCATTGAGGTGCCCCTCATGATGGATGCGAAGAAAGCGGATCTCGCGGGCCCGGGGATCGGGAGCTACGAGGACCTCGAGAAGGTCCTGCCGAACGACTACACACCCCTGCTCGACCCGCGGGAGACGCAGCGTGCCGTCTTCGCGGTGAAGCAGTACATCGAGGAGCACCTGTGCAAGGAGCTCAACCTGATGATGGTCCAGGTGCCGCTCATCGTGGACGTCGAAAGCGGCGTGAACGACATGCTGGACCGGGACGGCTCGCGCACGCCCGTCCAGTTCCACATCTCGAACGACCACGACCGCCACCCGGTGGACGCCCAGGTCGTGCAGGCCGCGACGAAGTGGAAGCGCATGGCGCTCAAGCAGTTCGGCTGCCAGGTCGGCGAGGGCATCTGCACGGACATGCGCGCCGTGCGGAAGGACTACTTCCTGGACCACGACCACAGCGCGTACGTGGACCAGTGGGACTGGGAGAAGGTGATCCGCGAGGAAGACCGCACGCTGGACACGTGGAAGGACACGGTCCAGAAGATCTGGAAGGTGATCCGCGGCGCAGAGGCGCTCGCGCGCCGACGCTTCCCCGCCCTGCGGTCCGGCCAGATGCCGCCGCTGCCCGACGCGCTCCGGTTCATCCACGCGGAGGACATCCTGGACATGTACCCCGACCTGCCGCGGAAGCAGCGCGAGACGAACCTGGTCCAGAAGTACCCCGCCGTCTGCATCCTGGGGATCGGCTGGCCCCTCAAGGACGGCCTGCCCCACGAGATGCGCGCGGCGGACTACGACGACTGGGTCGCGGAGACCCGGTCCGACGACGGGCGGCCGATGCACGGCCTCAATGGGGACATCCTCGTCTGGAACCGTGTGACGCGTCGCCGGCACGAGCTCATGTCCGGCGGCATCCGCGTGACCGCGGAGACGTTGCGGACGCAGCTCGAGATGTCCGGGCAGCTCGCGAACCTTCGGCTGCCGTACCACCAGGCCATCATGAAGGGCGAGATCCCCCTGAGCGTCGGGAGCGGGATCGGGCAGAGCCGCACCCAGATGCTGCTCCTCCGGAAGGCGCACCTCGGCGAGGTCTCCGTAGCCGTCTGGCCCCGGATCCTCAAGGAGATGTCCGCGCGCCGGAACATTCGGGTCCTCGAGTGAGGCACGCGGGAGGCCGACAGGATGCCCGTCGTTAGGGCCAACGGTGTGAACCTGTACTACGAGCGAGCCGGCGAGCATGGAGAGCCCATGGTCCTCATCCACGGCGCCTGGTTCGACCGTCTCAACTGGAATCCGGTCGTTCCTGGACTCTCCCACGCCTTCCGAGTCGTGACCTACGACCGGAGAGGGCATGGACAGAGCGAGACGGTGGCCACGCAGGGAAGCACCGAGGAGGACGCCGCAGACGCTGCGGCCCTGCTCACTCGGCTAGGCATGGTTCCGGCGCACGTGGTCGGCCACTCGACCGGTTCGATCGTCGCCTTGAAGATGGCCGCCGCACAGCCCCAGGTCGTTCGTAGCCTGATCGTGCATGAGCCTCCTCTCATGGGGCTGCTGGCCAATGACCCCTCGACCGCACCCATGCTCAGCGCACTACGGATTCGACGGGCGGCGGTCGCGAAGCTCCTCGAGGCGGGCGATCGGGAGGGAGGGGCCCGTCTGTTCGTGGACACCTTGATGGCGGGACCGGGAGGATGGGATCGAATGCCTCCCCAGATGCAGGAGACATTCATCCGAAACGCAGACAACTTCCTCGACGAGATGCGGAACCCGTCGGACGCCAACATCGACCTGAAGGCGCTTGGCCGTTTCCAACGGCCTGCACTGCTCTCCTACGGCGGACGGAGTCCCCCGTTGATACGGGCCATCATCGACATCCTGGCGCAGGCGATTCCCGGTTCGAAGGTGGTCTCGTACGACGAGACCGGGCACAACCCCCACATCACCCACCCCGAAGAGTTCACGAGGACCGTGACGGCCTTTGCGAAGTCTTCGGGATGAGGTCGCGCACACTCTGGGTTCTCGAGAGGAACGCATCGGCGCGCCTCGAACCCAAAGTTCTTCGCCTGCACCGGCCTGAATGGGACGATGCCCCATCGGACCTGCCTGGTATGTGGACTCGACCTAGATACTCTCGAGTCCAGCCGAGAGGTCCGTGCGTGGGAGGACCCGGCCCGGGGCGTCATGGAACTCGGTATCTGGGCGGTACAGCCCTCGAGGCGATTGGTCCTGTTGCGAACCGACCCCGGGGGGAAAGGCGTGATGCGGGGGGCGTGGTGGGATGCCATGACGTGCGCGGAACGGACGCGGTTCCTGCGCTCCGGCCTCAAGCCGGAGGGCTTCCAGATCCTGTTTCCCATGCCGGTGCTGACCTCGCTGATTCACACGGACTGGAACCGTTTCAACCGGCGCATGAGGCGGGAGCTCGAATCGCTTCGAGGCTAGCCGTGGAGGACCAAGCCGCGCCCCGTTGATGTGCCCCTCGAGTCGATGCGACACCGCTTAAGGACCTGCAGGCTTCTCGTTCGCGGCTCGGCGACGCTTCCCTTCAGGCCGCTTGTGGGGCGAACGGGGCGGAGCAGTTCCTCCCTCGAGACCGTCCCGGAATAAGCGGGCTTTGGCAAACCTGATTCTGGCGAACCCGGTTCTGTCCCACCGGACGATCAGGAAGCCCAGGACGATCAGGTCAGCGCCCAGAGCCGCCAGCGCGATGCCTACGAGGCTGACGGAAGGCTCGCAGACCAGCGCCGTTGCGGAGGCTCCGGCGGTGGACGAGGCGATCAGGCCCGAGGCGGAGCATGCGAACCACAGGAAGTACATTCCAACCAAGAGTGGCAGGACACCGAGGACCGCCAGAGCGATGCCTTTGTGTCGACTGTTCATGTCCGGCCAGATGCCGAAAATCTTCTCCCCCGGCCTTCGAAGGTGCAGGCCGACCGTCATGGTGACGAGGCCCGCGAGCGCCACGATGGCGGCGACCACGAAGAGCGCGATGAACGCGTTGAGGTCGAGTCCGTAGCCGAGAAAGAGCCTCAGCTCCAGGACAGCCGAAATGAGGAGCAGTATCGCTCCTACGGAGAAGATCCGCGACCCGCGGCGACCATGGGCGCCCGCGTATGGCATGCCGACAGCCCCATCCTCTCGTCGCGGCAAAGCCCTTCCGGCCCACTCGGGGTCAGACCGCGCATCACGTCCCCGCTCGCTCGCACTGCCGGCTGCGTGGTAGGCTGTCACCGATTCGGCTTGCGCGGCTACCTCGTTCGATGCAGCGCGCCCGAGTCACCGCCTCGCAGAGTGGCCTAGTCTAGGAGCTTATCCACGTCTGCCCGGGTCAGGGCGAGCATGGTCTCCGTGACGACATACTCCGGCGCCTTCGTAAGCGCCTTCATGGCGGTCTTCTCGTCGGGGGCCTCGAAGATCCGCACGGCATCGTAGCGGCCGAACGACCAGTACAACGCGAGGTTCTTGATTCCCATTTTTGCCTGGAGTGCGAACGTCTTGTCCGTCTCGGCCAGGTCCGCTTTCGTCGGCTTCCTCCGGAATTTCACCAGCGTGATGAAGATCATGACGGGCGGCATCGCCCATGGCATATTTAGGCGTGCCTAAGTGACCCGAGACGCGTCCCTGCGGGCGCGGGGGCTGCCGCCCGAATCCAGCCGCGAAGCTCCTCGTCCGAGGCGACGCTCACCGGCACGTCAGGAACCCTCCCATTTCAGGAACTCGCCTCGGAGGCTGACGAGCCGTTCCTGCGCGAACGGAACCGAAAAGTATCAGCCGCGCCACGGGCTTGACGGCCCCGAAGGGATGACGTATAAGGGAGCCGGCGTCGGGGTCCTCCTGGTGGGCCTCCTCGCCGCCATGGTAGGGTACGGCGCGTGGTCCTACGCCGTGTGCTCTCCCAGCTTTGCCTCGTACTGTCTGCACGTGTATCCCTATCGCGACGTAGGCACGTTCGCCATGGTCTTTGGCGGAGTCCTCTCGGTCGTCGGGATCGTGATCCTCGCGCTGTCGCGGAAGCTTCCTCGAGCCTCGGACGGTGTCAGACTCTTTCACGTTCCGAGGGCGGCCAGGGCTAGGGTCGGGGCGGTCCTCCTCGGGATTGGCCTGATCCTCGCCGCGGGGTTCGGGGTCTGGTTTGCGCCCATCCGCCTCTACGACATCGGCCACGCGCAGCAGGGAGCTAGCTGCAGAGTCCCGCCCCAGAGCCAGGCCTGCGCGGACCTCGCGAACCAGGCGCTACTCTGGAACGGGGTCATCGTGCTCGCAGGCCTCGCGTTCGTGGCCGGGGCGTTCCTGCTGATCCCATGGAGGCGCCGGGTCGCGCGCGACGGAGAGCCTCGGCCGCCCGGCGTGTAGCTCTCGGGGACCTCCCATCCACTCCTCCGTTGCGCGGGCGGACGGCCCCAGAAACCCAAACTTGCCACCGGAGGAGCGGAGCGTCGCACCGCGCTCGCGGCAAAGCCGTTCAGGCCCGACTCGGGGGCGACTGGCGAGGCACGGTGCCCCGGCCTCCCGGGTCGCGGCTTACTCGTTGCGGCCGAGACCCGAGACAGAGGTCGGCATCCACGTCGAGGGAATGTCCTGAACCAGGGTGAGGTTGCCTCGGATGACGTGCGAACCGCAGCCCACGAACCCAAGGTACATCCAAGCGGCTTGCGTCGACCGCGGCCGCAGGTAGAAATAGGAAATCCCCGTCGACATGTTGTCCGCGTAGACTTCGAGTCCTGCCCGCACGTACGAGGCGCGCGGATTCACAATCCGGAAGGAGTAGTTGTAGGTCGTCATGCCTCCGGAGCACCCCTCGTAGGTGGTTGTGGCGGACACGAGGACCACGTCCGGCTCTGGCCCTGGCGGCAGGGACGCGAAGACAAGGATGCCGGTCAAGGCCACGAGGGCGACGACGACCGCTGCGGTGAGCTGCACGTAGAATCCGTGCGGAGGCATCGGCCGCGAATCGGTCGGCGTTCGAGTCCCTCCACGCTGCGATGCGATATGGACCTGTGGCGGCATAGCCCTTCCGACTCCCTAGGGACAACCGGGTCCGGCGGACCGTCCCATCCTCCCGTCGTCACCGACGAATCGCATGGGCGAGCCCGGCGAACGCAACGAAGAACCCGACCGCCTCGACGATTCGCCCAGCGAGGTCAAGGGAATACAGCACTTGGTAACCGACGAGGAGTGGTTGGGAGGAGTTGGAGTAGAGACTGAACACGCCGAAGGCCACGAACCCGGCGGCAACGAGCGAACCCCCCAGGACTAGGATTGCGAACGTCCGGCGCGTGATCCGCCGCGGCGCCCTGCACGGGTCTCGGAAGGCGATGGCAACCCCTACGAAGACGAGCAGAAAGCCCGCCGCCGAAAGCACGGCTCCGATGGCCGTGAGAGTCCCGACTTCCTCCAGGAGTCGCTGAAAGACGGCGGGGGGCATCGACCCGGTGTACAACCCGCCGAACACCACCCCGATGTCCCACAAGGTGTTCCCCGTGACGACCGTGCCGAGGGCGACCGCGAGTCCCCCCACGACGACCATCCAAGAACCCCACCCGCGGCCTCGCATTCCCGGCGTCGGCACGGGCATCGGTGGCGGTGACGCAGTCGGTTGCATCTCTCCACTCCCCGCGGCCGCATCGCCCCGTCGCGGCATAGCCCTTCCGGCGGAGCCGCGGGCGATCGTCGGTCGACGCCAGAGGGTCATGCGTCGAACCTGGCCTCCGGAGAACGATTATAAGGTGGCGCGAGCGTTCGTGGCCTGATGCGCGACCGGACGGTCCGGCTCCCCGCGGGAGTCGCAGGCTACACGCGCCAGAGCCCCTTCACCGACCCCGGAAGGGGGCGCGGGCTCTACAACAACCTCGCGACCAATGTGCCCGACCTCTGTCGAGCCGTCCAGGGACTCATCGTTCACTACAAGGACCCGAGGCTTGGACGGACCCGACCCTCGCGGGAGCGGATGAAGGAGGTCGATCTGCGCCTGGTGTCGAAGATGCTGACCCGGATCAAGGCGTTGGACGCCCGCCCTCTGACGGAGCCACGCCCCGTCGCACGTCGGATCGTGGGCTGTTGCCGCGATTTCGCCGTCCTGTTCTGTTCGATGGCCCGCCACCAGGGGATCCCGACCCGGGTCCGGGTCGGGTTCGCGACGTACTTCCGCGACCTCCCCGCCGAGTTCCACGTCGACCATACAATTGCGGAGGTCTGGGATCGGACGAGCGGCCGCTGGCGGCTCGTCGACCCCGAGCAGAGCGAGCCGCTCGCGCGGTACAACCGGTTGACGTTCGACCCGACCGACGTGCCCCGGGACCGCTTCCTCGTCGGAGGTCGAGCCTGGCAGATGTGTCGGCGATCGGAGGCGGACCCTCTGTCGTTTGGCGTGGAGCCTCGAGGCCCCCTGCGGGGCTCCTGGTTCGTCCGAACGCGCCTGCTTCTCGACCTCGCGGCCCTCAACCGACGCGAACTGCTGCTCTGGGACAGCTGGGGACCCATGAACCCGGACGCGGAACCCACGCCGCGCGAACTGCGCCGGTACGACCGCATCGCCGACCTCACGCAAGGAGGCAACGAGGCGCTCGGGCCGATTCACCGGATGTTCGTTTCGGACCGCACGCTGCGCCCTCCCCGGACGGTCTGGACGTTCAGCCCGGTGGCGCGTCCGCGGCGCAGCCGGCTGCCCGCGTAGGGCCCTGGGCGCCGCGAGCCGTCCTCCTCCCGCATCACATCACGGTGATGTGGCCATCGATCCAGCCGGGCGCCGTCATCGCCGTTAGGCTGACCCGGTTCGCGTAGGTTTAAGGAAGGCGTCGGCGGTCCCACCGCCCATGAGTCTCGCAGGTGCCGCGGTTTCCCTCGGAGCCACCGCCGTGAGCGTGCTGTTCTCGGCCCTCGTGTTCCGCCAGTGGCTCGGCCGCCGGAAGCGGTACCAGCTGGCCTGGTCCGTCGGCCTCGGGCTCTACGCCCTCGCGGCCTTCACCCAGTTCCTGGCCGAAGCCTACGGTTGGAGCGAGGGCATCTACAAGGTCTACTATCTGGTCGCGGCCCCCTTGGTCGCGGTCCTTGGGGTCGGATCGCTCTTCCTGGTGAGCCGCCGGGGCGGGTACGCGTTCGCGGCCTACACGGCGGTCTTATTCCTCGCGTTCGCGTGGATCCTCGCGAACGCGAGCGTGAATGCGAGCGCCTTCCTCCTGCCGATTCCGGGCGGGGACGGCTTCGCGGAGTCGGTCCGCCTCTGGTCGCCCGTGTTCACGATCCCGGGGAGTCTCGCCCTGATCGGCGTGGCCGCCTATTCCTACTGGAAGACCCGCCTCGCGTTCAACGCCTGGATCGCCATCGGCGCCCTCGTGGTCGCCGCCGGAGGCTCCCTCGCCCGGTTCGGGATCCCGTGGGCCCTCTACCTGAGCGAGCTCATCGGCATCGCGCTCATGTTCTGGGGCTTCCTCGCGAGCCAAGAGGTCTCCAGGGTGGCCCTGTCGACTCCGAGACAGGCGCCGTCGTCCTGACCGATGGGAGCCCTCCAACGGCCCGCGCACGCATCGCCCGTCCGGGCCGACTCGGGGACGCGAACGATGCGGGACACGGTGCTTCGATGTCGACTCGCTCCGAAGGCCTGGTGGGCGGACTCGTTCACGGGGTGTTCACGAGATGGACCAGGATCCCCACGCCAATCGCTGGCAGGAAGAATCCCGTGACGCTGGCGTGGCAGCCGAAGAACCGGTCGGGCCTAGGACGAATGAGTCCCACCATGACGAACCCGGCCTCCGCCCTCGAACCAAGCTCCCAGGATCGAGTGGAACACTTTTTGACGGGCTCCCCGATAGTTTTTAGTGGGCTCGCGCCCACATCTCCCTCGCATGCTGCGGCGAGCGAACGAGCACGAGGCTGCGGCCTTCTTCCTGGTCGAGCGGACCATGCGGCGGACCCAGCCGCGCATGGGCTCCCTCGGCCTCGCTACGGTCGAGGGTCCGGACGGCCGGATCGAGCGCGGCTCCCTCGGCCACCTCCGCGTCCGCTTCGACGGACGCGACTCCGACGCCGAGCCCGAGAACCTGCTCGACAGCCGCCCGCCCTCCGAGACCGAGGTCACGTTGTGGCAGGGGCTTGAGAAGCTCATGGTCGTGGCGAACCCCATCGCGGATCCCGGCTGGACGCTCGTCTCCATGCGCATCGGGTCGCGCGTCCTCCGCCGGCTCCCCCACGGAGGCGTCCTCACGTCCGCGCCCAAGGGCACGCCCCCGTTCCGGGGCGCCTCCGACCTCACCCGCTCCCGCCTGTCTCCGAAACCGGAGATCCCGCGGCCCACCGAGGACGAGCTCCTTCGGTCGATCGACGGGTTCCTCCTGCAACGGGACGGCGATGAGGGGTGGGCTCCCGGGGAGCTCCTCCTCCCGTGGAAGCCCCCGCGGGCCTCGAGCCGCCCCGCGAGCCATATCGTGTCCGCGAGCCTAGGCAATGGCCACCGCCACGGACGGTCCAAGTGGCATAAGTGCCCTTTGTGCCACACGCCCGTGATCAAGGGTGAATTCAACCCGCGGATCCCGTACGGCTCCATCCGTCCGGGCCAAGGCGCGATCCGCGACCTCCGCGGCGGCTACCTGTCCCGCCTCCGGGAGACGTACATCATCGGCGACCCCGAAACGGTCCTTTCAGGTTCCGAGTCCTCCCTCGAGTCCCAATCGGAGTCACAGAGCCAGACGTAGTCGTCTGTGGCAGAATCTATGCCGCTCGTGCGAGGCTGGCAAAGCCGGCCCGGAGTTTCAGATAACGAGTTCGAATCCCCGCGGGATTCAAACTACTGAAAGGAAGAAGATGCCCCGAACCCCATCGCCTCCAATCGCTGGAAGGGCTTGCTGCGATAGCATTGCAACAGCCCGTTCCCCCAGTGACGGGCTCGGGCTTTAGGGACTCCATCACGCTCAGCTGAGCGGGGACTAGTAACTATCATGTAACCGTGAGACACTGAAGCACGCGTGGGGGTTCATCGTGGAGTCCTATCGGGTGACTCGAAAGTGTGTCGTCGCATTTGCGATCGCCATTTTCGTTTTGGGTTGGGTCGTCGCGCTTCCGCCCGCAGCCGCGGCCAAGGGCGGGTACCTCGCCTATAATGCCGCGACCCACACGTACACGGTCAAGCCGAACGGGGTCGATGATACGGCGAACATCCAGGCTGCGTTCGACGGCTGCGCTTCTTCGAGTTCGAGGTGCACCGTTCAGCTGACGAAGGGCACGTTCTACACGGCCCAGATCGTGGCCCACGAGTTCCGCGGGAGCTTCCTAGGCATGGGCGAAGGGAGGACCATAGTACAGGCACTCCCTAACTTGCCATCGCCCACCGCCGATCCCTTCTGGACCGTCCAGCCCGGTCCCCAGAACCCCTGGCCCGACATGTTCGTCTTTCTTAACGGGAGCTTTGCGGTTACGGCCATGACCCTGAGCGAGCCGTATGACGTACCGACACAAGGATGGTTCTGCTGCGGCCTACCGGCGATTGACGCGCTCCACGCGGCGATCATGATCACTGGGGAGCACGCTGACGTCGCAATCGAGCATGT